>JAZUKC010000014.1:0-44912 GCA_045643065.1 Prevotella sp. | reverse complement strand
TAATTCTATACAAAGATAAGCAAAATATCTGAGAATAAAGAAGATACAACGTTAAACTAACTTAACAAAATAGACAAAATCACACGACTGGCCATCAACTAAACCTATGTGGCTATAGTTTTCGGACAGTCTCCCCCTATTTTTAAGGTTTTTGTATAGGTTTTCGAAAATTATACCCCTACATTCAATATTTTTTATTATCTTTGCAGCATGATTTTGAACAACTTCCTTCTTGGCGTAGGCTTTTGCCTTTATCTGTGTTTCTTCGTCATCGCTTATATGAACCGTAGCGATAAGGCTCCGTTTCGTGAGGCATTTGCATGGCTCGGACTCGTGTCAGCAGTGCAATGTCTCTGGGAATTTATGGGACATTTATTCCTCGAAATGGGGACTCATGACCAAATACGCATCAACATTTTTGTCGATTCGTTTGGTTTGCCATTCTTCTTTCTTGTAATAGAATGTATATGCAAGCAGGACATGAAAGCTTTGCCATGGGGGACACGATGGGTGCAAGTGGCGCTGACTGAGATTCCTATGCTGGTTATCTTCGCTATATCTTTGCTTACCAATGGATACTCCTATTTGGCATTATTGTATATATGGATAGCGGTTTACCTGGTGATATTTGTATTACGAATGGTTAGGAATCTGAGAGAATACAACCACTTGCAGTCTTATACGAAAGACGGTCAGATGCCTTCAAAAAACTGGACAATGTGGATTCTTGGCATTGGAGTGGCGATAATAGTCCTGTATATCTTATTACACCCTTATTTCGACAACACTACGATAGAGAATGCATATTTAACATGCAATATACTGCTTAATGTCGTTATTGCCTATTTCGTATGGAAACAACGTCCAGAGAATGTTATGGAGTTGGCAAAGATAAGGCTGATACTTCAGGAGGAGCGTGATATTATAAAAAACAAGATAGAGGAGATGGAGAAACAGATGGAGGTGCTATCTGAGAAAGAAACCCAGATAGACGAACTGACGAGTGAGATGAGCGAGAACGCCGAGAAGCTGAAGCGCAAGGCGAGCATCAAGGAGTACATGGACACAATGCGTCTGCTGCATCCGCAGTTGGAGCCGACTCTCAACCGCATTGCCAACACACGCCTGACCAATCATGACATCTTGCTCTGCATGCTGATATATGATGGTCGCAAGGTGTCGTACATAGCAAAGATGACTGGTGTAAACGTGAAGAGTGTAGAAATGGGCCGCAGCCGTCTGAGAAAGAAGCTACAGCTGCCGCCAGAAGAAAACCTAAACGAGTACATCAAGAACATAACAAACGCTTGATGCCCACAAAAAAAAGCCCTCCCCTTTTTGTAGGGAGGGTAAGAGAGAGTTATTTAAAAGGGTGTCCAGTTGTCAGTAAAGATTTTGAGCGTAGCGACCACATTATATTATTAGAAGGATTTTTGGTAATGATTTTAAAATCTAAGGTTCTGCGTCAATTTAGTGGCAACTTGTCGTTCGGCTGGAGGCCGATATCTTGATAACCGGTTGCGCCGAATGAAATGGCGCTGCCGGATAAATGACAAAGAAAGATTCAGCGTCTGGAAGACGCTACAGCAACCAGCATCAAGGTAGCGTCCTCCAGACGCTGTGATAAGATTCTCAGAACCCGAGCACTGCGTACCCGGTTATAGACCGCCTCTGCGAGGTTGTATCGGCCCCCAGCCGAATCATGAATTGCCACTAAATTGACGCAGAACCAAATCTATACTAAAAATCATACTGAAAATATAAACTAAACGGAACAACAAACTGACCATTATAGTTTTTTACTTACGTTTGATGACTATGCCCCGGTAAGATGATGTGACTGGGATGCCTGTGATGGTATAGCCATCGGTGTTCTCCCGTGCCACACACTTCACCGATGCTATATGGGTAGGGACATCACCAGAACGGAACGTCAACGAGGTGTTGTATTCTGCTGACTGAACCTTCAACTGCATCTCAATCTCCATACCATTTCTGTCAGCAATACCCGCCATGGTGTATGCTATCGTCCCAAACGTTGGTCCTATCCAGGTGTCAGCGAAAGGCTGATCGTCACCGCCAACAGTATTGCCGCCGCCAGTTCCTGTTCCTGCTGAAGGATCGCTACCAGAAGCCTTTTCGCCTTCGGCAATGACGAACATTCCCTCTTGGTTTATGACAGCCACATCGCTGCCTTCAGCCACTATTAATGGAATATCTGGAATGATAATTGTGCCTATAGCATCTTCCATTCTGCCGCTACGCAACTTCAGATTCTTCAGTTGCAGCGAAACTCTATTACCATTCTTCGCCACACTGACCGTTACTTCTTGATCTTCGAACGGAACATCCTTCACGACACTGAGCATGCCTGTATATGAATCGGCCATGACAGAAGAGTTCTGCGCATAGCCCATTATTGCTGTTGCCAAAGCGAGAGCAAGCATAATAACTTTTGTCTTCATATTGTCATTATTGTAAATACATGTTTCGCAAGTTTCACCTTCAGGAGATAAAGAGGAGATTGCTATTCGCGAAGATAAAGAGGAGATATAGAGACATTATTACTGTCCCAATATCTCCCCAATATCTTCTCTATAACTCCCAGAATCCCTTTAGGAGATATAGAGACATTACTTAACCTGACGCTTCACGGTGCGAGTCTTACCGTTGCTGTACAGCTCACGCACGATAACGATGCCACGCTGTGGCTTGTTGATGCGTATGCCGTCAGTAGTGTAGTACTCTGTTCCAATGAGAGTGACAGCCTCGTTGTCCTCAATCTCCTGGATACCTGTAACATCGCTGTAGTAACGGACGTTGCCACGCTTTGCAGTATTAGTAATAACCGTAGGAGCGATAGGACGATAGAATGTCAGAGTTTCCTTATCAGATACTGTAGCTGTCTGCATGAAGATGCCCTCACCTACCCAAATTGCTGGGGTTGGATAAGATTCATCAGCATTCTGAGCAAGATTCCAATGATCGGTAGTATCCCAAGACTTAACGCTGTAGTAACCACCGTCACCATTAACGTCTGTATTATCAGGAGACTTAGTACCGTTATAGTACAGCCACATCTCCTTAGGAGTATGCATCATGTACTGACCGACGAGAGCTGTTCTAATAGCTGTGAGTTCCTCGTTCTTTGCGTTGGCAGCAGCGAGTTCATCACCTGCAAGACCAGCAGTATTAATCAGCTTATAACCGTAATCATCAGCCATATCTGCAGATACAGTATTATAAGTCTTATACTCGCTTACGAGGTAAGGCAGACCGATACAGTTCCAACCCATGTCAAGTTCGTCGGTGTAGTCAGCCCCATTGTTGGTGCTCTCTGCATCATCGTACTTGGTGAGAGTAACAGTCTTGGTAGGTCCATACTCCTCATAGATATAGTCGTTGATGACTGTACCCTGAGCTGTGAAGCGGTATGTCTGACCATTGCTATCTGCCGGTTTGTAATATACACCACTGTTTGCAGGAACTACGTCATTAGCAAGAACCCAACAGTTGTCGGCATTATTCTCAGCAAAGTCCTTCTGGAATACGTGCTGCCAATCAGAACGCTTGCCACCATTGTAGTAACGAGCCTCATACTGCTGAACCTTAACAATGTCAAGGTCACCATCAGTTGTCTTATTCAGAACAACATCATTGTTGTAGTTCATTGCGTATGGAACGCTGACAACTGCGCCAGCAGTAGGAATCGTACGTTCTACTGCCACGTAAGCCACTGTTGTGTGGCGACCGTTGGTGTAGAGACTTGCACCCTCCTTCACGAGGAGGAAACCTGGGTTAGAAGTTGTCTCGTCGTAACCTGCGCCTGGAGCATCAAGAACGATATGCTTGTTCTTCATCAGATATACTGCAGAACCTGCATGTGGATAGAATGTGTACTTGATGTCATCTTCGTAAGTATTTGCAGTGGTTCCAGTGTAACCACTCTGCTGAGCGATAGAGTTATCATGACCAGTGTTCCAATTGTTCTCAACCTTCCATGTCTCGAATGCACCACGGTCAATCTTGCCGAGAGTTGTTACACCTGCGAGGAGACGTGGGTTACCAAGGATGTCACGGTCAGTCTTGTAGTTGATGAACTTAGCGAGATTGTCAGCAACACCAGTGAGAGGGTTTACTGCTTCGCAAGCATCGATGTACTTACTTGTCTCAGAGAGCTGATAGTTGAGGTCAGCATTTGTACTCTTGTTAGTGTTTCCGATACGGCCGATGTTGTAGTAGTAACCGAAGATACCCTTGTTTACAATCTTGCCGTATGCACCATCCTGAGAGCCATCGATAGAGTTTGTGATAGACTTGTAGATCTGAGTGCCAGACTCATTCTCGCCGTCAACAGGAGTCGAGCCATCAGCACCTATGGTCTTGCCCTCAACAGTCACGTTGACTGCGTAACCCTTAGTTGTGTAGTTTGGATCAGCTTCAGTATTTGTATAGTTGCCGACCTTCAACACAGCACCGTTACCCTTAGGCTTGTTGTCGCGGAAGAGAGCCTCGTAGATAAGACCATTGCTGATCTGAGCTACGTTAACGTTTCCATCTGCCTTGCTCATATCGTTGTCTGCCACGATGACGTTGCGAACTACGATTGTTGCATCCTTAGAGTCATTGGTAATGTCAAGTACAGGAGCAGTAGGATCGTTAGGATCTGTTACCACGAAACCATCGATGATAGCAGGAGTATTCGTCGACTTATCGTCATTACCATCGAACGATGTGAACTCCGAAGTCTTAATACCCGTTACGATAGTCTTGTTAGCATGTGTGCTTGCCACACCTTCGCGGTTAAGACGGATGTCACGGATGTAATCTTCGACAGAAGAGTACTTCTGAACATCATTCTCGTCCTTGATCTCATGCCAGTTAGTGTTACTTGAGAGGATAGAACCATAAACCTGAACACCATCACGGAGGGTAACAGTCTCGTTCATGTTTTTATCTTTACTTGTAGAAGAGTTACCCTTTACGAACACGTAAGAAGGAGTCTTGGCATCGCTTGCCTTTGTGGCGTATGCGAGACCTACAAGGTCGATAGCATTCTGGAGGTCGCCATAACCGAGGGCTTCGTTCCAGTTGTCACCTGTAGCAGTATCGCTGTGCGACTTGTTAGGGTCAACATAGAGGATGTCCTTGAGAGTACTCTGATACTCGTAAGCACCGATATCAATACGCTGAGCAACGTCCTGGCTGACGATACGTGTACGAGTGAGAACATCTACCTTAGTATTTGCTTCGAGAGAGAAGTCGTACTTGTTTTTAACAACGAGATCATTGTAAGTACCCTCTACATCGTAGTTTTCAACAGCAGGTTCACCACTTACAGTCTTATAACCATTACCCTTATTAAGCAGACGGAGACTTGGCTTGATGTCGTAGTTACGAGCGTAGATGTCTGCATTCAGAGGGTCAACGAAGTTAGGACCATTGATGATGTTAGAGTTCTCGGCTACAAGACCTGTGTTGTACTTGTTGCCAGAGAGGTCAGCATCAGATGTCTTCTGAATGTTACCACCAGTGAATGAGTTGTAGGTGAAGATCTTTTCAAGGTCAGCATCATTCTCAGCAGATACATCACCATTATCAGCAACCTTCACGAGGTTCTTAAGAGTTTCAACACCTGCAGAGATAGCTGCATCACTCATAGCGAACTGAGTATTGCCCTTATTATTCTGCCACATTGCTGTGTTGTGGAGCATTGAAGGAGTCATTGCTACTGCAGCAGAATTAACAGTTGCATTATAGCTCAAGTTCTTCAATACAATCTGTCCACCATTCTGGCCGAACGTATTGTTTACGTTGATAGTATTGTAAGCCTCAAGTGGCTTGCCAAAGTTATCGCCGAAGACGGTGTTGTAGATAAGAGCAAAACCACCATACTGGCCAATGTAAACAGCAGAACCATTATCTGTAGTTGCATTTGGATCGCCACTACCTACAATCTTAGTCTTAGTGATGATGAGCTTGGCAGGGTTCTCCTTAGGTTCACCACCTACGATAAGTTGATAGTCTGTTTCTGTTTCAGATGTTTGGCCTATGTGATTAGCTCCATCCATCTTATCGAACTCTGTTTTATTTTTATAGTAAACGACACTACCACCAACATTGACTGCCTTTGGCTGTACTACGTCTGAAGTATAGTTAGGATAATAGATTGCAGAACCCTTAGTACCAGCTGTTGCCTTATCGTTGATGAGTGTTACACCATCAATCTGGATAGGCATAGTCTGGACAGGAGAAGACAAATTCAACTTTGAGCCATCGCCATTGCTTTCAGGAGTATAAGTGCTGAATGCATAGCGCTGAGTTGGGTCACCTATATAAATAAGGTAATCTGTATTAGCCGAGCCACCAGCATCCTGCTGACGAATGATAGTCTCATATTCTGCAGGATCATATTCATACTGACGATCTGCCGAATATCCACCCTTGATAGTAATAGACTGAGCATAATGATCAGCATTTGTTCCACCAGTAGGAGTGATGACAGCGCCGTTAAGAGCCTTTGTGTCGATTACGAATGCTTGAATCTTCTTGTCAACACCATTGATATTCTTAGTGTATGTCTGTACAGGAGAGTATTCACCTTCCATTACGCGAACCTCTTTCTTATGGCCGTTACGGCTTGCAAGGAGAGTCTCGATAGCGCGCTGGAGGTCTGATGTAGGCTGCTTCCAACTTGAACCATCAGCATCACCATTCTCTGGTTTCTCAATTGTTGATACCCAAAGGATATCCACCTCGTTACCAGCAGGCTTGAGAGGACGCTTGATGTACTCATACACACCGATGTCGATGTATGCAAGCTCAGCACCAGGAGTTGGGTCGTAGCTGATACGTGGCAGGTTCTTCTGACGAGTAACAGATACACCATTGATAGTAACAGTTTCTGTCTGGTTCTCAGAAGTAGTCTCCATATACTTCTCGTCACCGAGAGACATGTAGTACTTGTATTCTGGGAACGACTTGATGTAGTGAGTTACAGGATATGCACCATCGTTAGCATAGTCAGTTTCTGATTCTGTAGTATATTCACGACCAGGAGCAGTACCCCACTTCTTGAATGACAATGTACCATCATTAGCCCAGTTCTGCTTCAGGAAACCATTACCATTATCAGTAAGACGGTTTACACGAGCAGGACTCCAGTCTGCACTTTCCATGTAACCATCGTAACCAGCCATCACTGATGGTTTACCGAAGTTAGGACCAGCGAGGTTAGCATTGTCGGAAACAATCTGGATGTTACAGTTCTGATATACATTGTTGTTTACGCTCTTTATCATTTCGATAGAGTACAGAGTAGGATCGTAATGCAGAGCACGAAGGTCGTTGGTGTTGTCAGGAGTGAAACCTACACCATCCTCGTAAGCACAGAACCATGCTGCTTCCTGCCATACTGAGTTTTGGTATGCAGTATTGCCATCGCCAGCAACACCATCAAGTGCAGTCTGACTTACAGGAGCATCTGCAGAAGTAAATGCAGGAACATAAGGTGTAACAACACCAGTTGAATGGTTCTTACGATCCTTTCTACCAACATTTACCATAAGCTTAGATGCGAATGGGAACGCTGCATAGTCAGTACCAACAGCAGCCTTGAGAGCTTCTGGGTTAACCTCATTCTGCCAAGCCACAGTATTGATAATCTGGCTGTAGAAGTGAGTGTTCACAGTCGTAGCATTCTGATCGAATGTTGGGTTCATTGTGAAGACTGCAGGATACATGTTAGCCTTATTCTTCACGAAGTCGCAGTTCACGATATGGTGCTGACCAGCAGTACCCATCATGATTGCACCACCAGCGGCACGCACAGTACCGATAGTAGGATTAGGCACACGGATAGAAGAGTGGAGGACAGGACCAAGATTCATTGTCTCACCTTCATCGAGGCGAGCCTCGTTGTTGGCAAAGAGACAGTTGAATGCACTGAGCTGGTGAGTAGCGTGGATAGCACCACCCTGACCTGGGTACATAATCTTTGAAAGACCATCAATTGTATTTCCGTTATGGTCAAGGAATGGACCTTCCTCTGTAGCACCGATAGCCAGGTTCTGCTCGAACGAAGAAGCAAAGAGGGTGAGTGAACCATTAGAAGTGATGGCACCACCGTAACCTGCTATATTGTTGCGGAACTGACAGTTGGTGATAGATACAGGGATGTCACGATAGCCTACACCATAAGCAGCACGGTGAGTGTTGTCGAAGTTAAGACTTGCACTCTTATTGTGATAAGAATCCTTATAACGGTTACCATCAACATTAAGACCAGCACCCAGATAGTAGTTGTAGCTACCATATTCATCAAGGGCTGTGTTGAGGTAGGTAAGAGCATTACCGCCAGTCACGATAAGACCATTAAGACGAATCTGCTGACCTTCCTCATGGTCGCTATAGCCAGAGCAGTTTGCATCTGCATGTGCGCCACGATAGATACTTGCATTAGGCAGAATACCTACAGCATCTTCATCTGGGCAAGCAGAGAGAATGTGATATACACCATCAGTCTCACCATTCACTGCATTACCAGAGATGATAGTCTGGTTCTTGAACTCCCATGGCTCAATGATACCGTTGTGGTTGTTGTCATCCATAGCACGGCGGTCACCGATGTCCATGATGTGCCAAAGTTGGAAGGTGACATTCACACCATCTTGATTGACTGTTTCTGTTCCGTATGTAAATCCACGGTCATTTGCAGTACCTGTTGGGATAGGAGTTATGTTTGCCGTTATGAAATGGTTGTTATCATCATCACCATCAGTCATAACTTCTGCTTTTGACTTACCATTATTCGAGCCACCACTTATAATAGCAGGTTCATAGTAGCGACCGTAGTAAGAACCAGCACCACCACCCTGTGGGTTGAAGCCACCCATGATGGTTACACCCTCAGGAATAGCGTATGTTGAAGCCCAAACGTTGTTGCTTGAACCAGTAAGGCTTTCCTTTGGATAGTATGTACCTCTACCTACGAGAATCTCGAATGGGAGGTTGTTGGCATGATACTTAGAGATGTATGTCTCCGCCTCGCCATTAACAGTCGCACCTGTTTGGGTTGTTGAACGCATCAACTTGATATAGTCGAGCGCTGCCTGCAGAGAGTTGAATGGGTATGCGAACGAAGAACCCTGCTGTGAGTAGTATTCAGCTGCAGAACCAGCAGTACCAGTCAGCTCCATGAACTTAGTTGCAAGGTCGTCATCTACATCCTCTGGCTGTGCCACGAAGAGACGGAGCATGAGTTGCTTAGTAGGGAATGTTCTACCAAGTACGCGGGCACCAGCCTCTACATACTTACGTGAGCCCTGAATGTCAGCTGTATATTGCTTGCCCATGATGTCGGCATCAGCGATAGCGATAGCTGACTTCAGAATGTTGTAGTAACTTACAGGCATACCAGCACTATTCAGTACAGAGTAGTTTGTAAGACCATAGTAGCCATAATCTGTACCCGTTGCAACAGCATTGGCATTAGGCGAAGCTGTGTTTACATCCTTTGCAGGATCAACGAAGCGTACACCAGCCTTGTTAGCAGCCTGAACACTCATGTTGTTTGTACCTGAAGCACGAATGTTCTGGATGTAAGAGTAAGAGAATGGATAGAACTCGTCAGAGTTTGTCTCATCGTCAGTTGGCTGCTCTGGGTTCACCATACCGAAGACGTTAGCCTGGTCGGCTGCGTTGTTGTCCCAGATAGCAACAGAGTTGAAGCGAGCGTTAGTGTTCACCTCCTCTGTGTACCATACACCACCACCTTGCTGTGCATTGTTGCCAGCGATAGTCGAGGTGAAGACATGAGCCATACGATAGTCCATAGACTTATTTTCTGGTGCCTGACTGTCTATCACATAACCATTAGAGAGCTTAGCACCATCTTCGAACACGTAGATACCACCACCTTGCTCAGTAGCTGTGTTGTTAACGATGATAGTACCCGAAACCAATGCACGGTCAGTAAGTGCGAGGGCACCACCATTAGTAGCCTTATTGCCTTCAAGGACACAGTTACGAACGTAAGCGTAGTCTGTTACGACAGCAGCACCACCGAATGCGTTGATGTTGAGAGTAGAGTTGTTGCTTGACAAGCTACCGTCAGCAGCACCGCCAGTGACGAAGATACCATCGATAACGGCACGGTTAGAAGCGTAGCTACCATTGATGAGTTTTGGAGTCTCACCATCCATGATGACATTACCAGTCACACCGCCCTTGCCATCCTTAGCCACAGACATGTGAACGAACTGGCTCTCATCGTTTGTGGCAAGGTCACGGTAAGTACTTGCATCAGCATTTTTTTCTTTGATTTTTTCTTCCTCACCAAGCAGATAAGCATAGCCTTCTGGGTCGTAGATACGATCAGTAAACTTGATTACATGATATGTATTAGCCTCAGACTTCTCACCCTTATTATAATAATATGAGTCGAAGTAGGTTGGGTTACCTGTGATGTCGCGAAGGTCGGTAGAACCTGAGTAGAAGCCATTGTAGGTATTGCCCCAATTGCTTGCATTGTCAGTATCTTTCACAACCTTACCATTATCCATCTTGGTAGGCACGTCAGTATAACCACCCCACAGCTCTACGCCACGAGGAACTTCGATAGCCCATACACGAACGTCCTGGTCTGTGTAGTCAGTAGTACGTGTGGCATAGTACTTGAAGTCACTCTTTTCCTCCTGAAGAGCCTTGCTGTTAGTTACCTTTACGATAACCTGCTTGTCTGGGTTAACGTACTTATAACGTCCGGCAGCATCAAGAATCTTCTGAAGCTTCTGGGCACAGGCAGCGTTGGCAGGATCGTTACCAGCTGATGTACCAGAACCGTTAGGAGTTACATAGAAGATAGCCTGACCTGAAACTGTAGCTATGTCAGGTGAGATAGTGTAAGCACCATTAAACTCGTATGCACCGATGTCAAGAGCACAGTCCTGAATACGGTCGGTGAAGTCCATATCGAAATCAGGAAGTTCGGCCTTGCCGATGTCTTCTGTTGCTGCGTTTACACAGTTGAAGTCTATACCACTTTCAAGAGCCTTCTGATTGATACGATAGTCGTACTTGTAATTAGCACCATGACCATCTGAATTTGTATTATCGTATGCGAGTACAAAAGGATTGTACTTGTTCAAGTCAGTACCAATAACATCAGTTACGTCTGTTATTTTGTTGCTTCCAAAGAATATCTTGTTTGCACGCTCACGAGCTATACCCCAAGCACTCTTTGTGTTGTCGCGTACAGTAACTGTACCATTGATAGTAGCAGAACCATCATCAACAAGGCTTGTGAGACCAGAAGTAGGAGCAGCCTGGTCACTCTTTACATAACAGTGAACGAGTTCGAGAGGAGTTGCTGTACTTGTACGCTCGATAGCATACTTGCCTGCCTGTGCTATGACGATAGAGTTGTAGATAGTGAGCGATGCATCTGCTTTTGAAGCTGTATAGCAAGCAATAGCAGTACCACCAATGTTATTTACGATAGTATTGTTGTAGAACTTAGCACTCTCAATGAAGATACCTGCGCCTTGAGCCTTTGTCTGACCTACAAGTGTATTTCCTGCAACAACAGAGTTGAACATAGTTCCCTGAATCATGTACATGCCGCCACCGAAGTTAGAGGTAGAACAGTTAGTCTCATTCATCAGGAGGTAGCAGTTCTCAAGGATACCACCGTCGCAATATACACCACCGCCACGACACTGCTGTTTTTCCTTCATACTGTTGTCACGGACAACGCAGTTGCGGAGAACGATGTTCTCATAAAGACAAGCACCGCCACCACCTACACGACGACCTGTACCAGGACCTGAAGGATTACTGCTGTCCTTCGAACGGATGTTGAAACCATTACGATAACCATACTGAAGAGTGAAACCATCCCACTCTGCACCCTCATAAACGGTACGGTTACGTGGAGTGTTCGAGTCGTATGCCATAGTTACGGCACACTCGTATGGAGTGGCAAGAACAGAACCCTTGTAGGTTTCATTATTCTTTGCTATATTTGTCTGAAGAATAGTCTCGTATGTAGTCACGTTCAGACGTGCAGCCGTGTTAGCCTTGGACATTGCAATACCACGGCTGAGCTGAGGATGACGCTCGTCCATACCTGGGTTACCTACAGCAGGGAAGCCACCATAAACCTTAACGTGGTTACGAACGAGATAGCCATATCCTGTGTTATCGCCTTCTGCTGTATAGTCTGTTGGATTAGACTTAGAAGCGTTGTCGTAAAAATTAGAATACTGAGTGAAGTTCTGGTAAAGACCAGCACCTACCCATACCTGACCGTCCTGCGTACCAACAGGAAGATCCTGATAGGTATGTGTCACAGTCTTTTGGTTGGCACCATATTTCTCAGTTACAGAAACGATACGATCCTTAAGGTGGAGGTTCTTGTTTGCTGTGTTTACAGCATACTGCAGACCATTTATAACAACATGACCACCAGTTGTAGTAGTTGTTGTATTCCATATCGCGTATGCCTCATTGTTAACCATCACGAGCTGTGCGGCATTGGCTGTGCGACTTCCGAAAGACAGTTCACCAGCAGTAGCCATGCTCCATGCGTCTGAATTGGCAGCCACACTGTTTTCTTCAATTGTACCATCAATGATGTTAAGATAACCGCTTCTTGAAGAGTCCTTAATCCACCATGCGTAAGGTGAATCTCCAAGAGTAATAGTGCTTTCGCTCTTTACTACATATTTGCTGTTAGCAAGGTCATAGATGTAAACCTTATCACGAAGAGTTGCAGTGCCAGCATTGATAAGAACATACTTACCAGATGAAGCACGCTCTTCCTGAGCAGAGAGAGAAGTTGTACCTGCAATATAATAAGGTGCATCTGGAACTGTTACGTCTTTTTCTGAGATTGTAATACCATCATTGTTAAGTTCATCTTCCTTTACTGTCTTATATGTATAAAGGGCGATATTGTAAGTCACGATACCCTTGTTCTGGTTCGCACTGTTTCTTTGCGCGTCAGCAAGAGTGTTATACACATGAAGGTTAGTGAACTTACCGATAGTAGTATTGGCAGCAAGGTTACCCAGAGAAGCACCATCAGTAGCAGTCTCCTTAAGAGTCTTTTCACCCGAACCACCACCAGTTGAGCCCGATATATAATAATCCTGGCGAGTTCCTGTACCAGCAAAACTATAATCGCCAGTACAAGACAGATAGATATTTGTATTGTTATATACTCTAGAGAATCTCAGTCTATTATTGTTTGCAGAATAATTAACATTGAATGATGCATCAGCGCTATTTGAGGTTGTAATACCAGGATAGCCACCATTGTTCCACACCTGCATAGTCATGTAGTATCTGGTGCCATTTATCTCTGTCCAGATATACTTTGACTGAGTGTTAGGAGTGGTTTGAGCTGTGCCACCATACGTTGTTGAGAAGTTCCATACTGCAGCATCATTCACATTGGTTGTTGCAAAAAGTTGACTACCAGTTGTAGTAAGGTAATAGTTTCCAATCTTGAGTTTATAACCGCTTTGAGAACCACCATCGAGTGATGTTGTGAAGTATGTGTTAGCTGATACAGTTGTAGATATTGTTCCTGGTTCATAAGCATACATGGCATTACCATTAATAGCTGTTGCCCATGAGTAACCGTCAAGGAACTGTCCCTGAGCATTGTAAAGACCCTTGTTTTGGGTATTCTCAGTTAATGTACCATCTGCACCCTTGTCGTATGTCTTTACATGAGTACCAGGCTTTGATGCCTCAGTTTCATAGTCACGAACATACATGATAGCTCCGTAAGCAGGCTGACCAGCTCGGTAAGCATTTTCTACAGGATTTCCTTCATTGTCATAAGGCTGTGCTTCATGATTCTCTACAGCACCGATGTCAGGACGACCACCGAAGTCACGAGTTACATCAACGATATCCTTGCCCCATTCTGTATTTATAGTACCACCTACTATCGATGCCATATTCACGATAGGGTTATTGTTATGTGGCTCAAATGATGTGGCACGGCCGTAGTATGTCTCATCGCCATGCTCTGAGTAACCAGAGTTCTTTGTTGGGTTGATGAAACGTGGGTAGCCCTCGCCAGCACCATCAGCAAACTTGTACTGAAGGTCATACTGCCACTTGTTGCCAGTGTCGTTGTTGTTGAACTTTGACGCAAACTGTGATGAGCTAAAATCGAACATACAGTGATTGCCAGTAGCATTAGCTGTATTACCACTGAATGCAGCAAGTGCATACTTGTTACGACCAGGATAACCTGCTACCTGCGAGTCTGTATCGGTGTTTGTATCAGGCTTTGCACGGTCAAGGTTTCCGTAGAAGATAGAGTTCGTCCATACGTTGGTTGTTCCGTTGCTGCCAAGGTATGAAGCATGACCTACGTTACGGAGAACATCACAGTGGTCGAAGTTGAGATGAGAATTGTTTGTCGCATAGACAATACCACTGTTGTTGTGCTGAGTGGTGGTATTGTTATGGAAGATACAGTTCTCAAACGAAGCTGTAGATGCGTCAGCATAAACAGCTG
Organism: Prevotella sp.; assembly: GCA_045643065.1. Taxonomy (GTDB): domain Bacteria; phylum Bacteroidota; class Bacteroidia; order Bacteroidales; family Bacteroidaceae; genus Prevotella. Next base: position 30,373 of record JAZUKC010000014.1, on the reverse strand, counting down.
CGCCACACTCTGCCTGCGAGTTGCTTACGATGATGTTCTTGAGCTTGATGTTTGTTGTCGAGCTTTTGATTGTGATGGCAGCACCGTTCGTGTTGTCGTTGGCAAGCTCGGTAGATGCAGCATTGGCATAGCTTATCTTGAAACCATCGATTGTTACGTTCGATGCGTTCTCAATGTTGATAAGGTGTGCTACATTGTACTTATAAGCATCAAGAAGTTCACCAGAGATGATGGTAGGAGTAGTTACAGGGTTGCGCTTATTGAGATTAGTACCTGTAAGCGATTTTGCATAGCTACCCAGAAGAGTTACGTTGCTTGGAACGTCAAGTGTAGATGTACGCACACGACCAAACTTATATGAGTCGGTGTTGTCAACTACGCCTTCCTTAACGTGGACAAAGACAGTCTTGCCACTGAGAGTTGTAGTAGCATTTGCCTTTATGTACTCTAATACGTTGCCAAGGAATCGTGTAGGACGATCCCAACTCATACCCTTTGCACCGGTGTCACCTTCATGGTGCTGTGCGAAGTTATAGTTTGGATCAACGTAGAAGTGTGCTTCGTCTCCTTTTATTTCTGGTGCCAACGATGGCATCTCAGAAATGAATGCACCCATAGTACAGCGTGGGTTGAATACACCGAACTGCATATCGTAACTCTTGCCTTGTGGCGCAGGAGTCAAACCTTCATAGTCGAGGTCGGCAGTATTGATACCAGCATGGTGAAGGGCAGACTCAGAGAACACCTTCCAGTTAATCTCATTCGTCTCCATTATAGGATTGCCCTCTGCGTCTTTTATTATTTTGCCATCAGCATCTAACTTGTAAGTATAATCCACATTGGCAAGATAACCTGCAAACTGTGTTGGATTCTCAAACAGTGGGTAACCGTTCTTTCCCTTATCATCTACATTCTCCTCGGAGTTCTTATCATCGAGAGGAAGGATGCCCATCTTTGTTGCACCACTCCAGTCGGTATTGTCTGCCTTTGACACTGCGTTATAATAGAAGTGTGTCTTCTCAGAACTACTGATGCTGGTACGTGAAGATGCATACTGAACATCGCTACTGGTATTACATGCGTTACCCCAAATAACACAGTTACCGATGTAAGCCTCGTCACGGCTATATACACCACCTGCACGACCTGTTGCCACACCATTCTGAACGATGCCAGAGCCGTTACACTTATTGCGAGCGATGGTCATAGAAGCAAGACCACAACCATGGTATGTATAGACACCACCAGCCTCTGTGGTAGCGGTGTTGTTGTTTACGAGAGTTGAGTTAGCAACAATGGCATACTTACCTTTGTCTGTCTGGTTAGAGATGAGTGCCATACCACCACCGATACGGCCTACACAGTTGGTTACTGCCGACTGTGCTACAACGATAGGGTTTGACTTGCTATTGTCCTTACCATCCTCACAGATACCGCCACCGAGTCCATACTCTGTGCCGAGACCAAGTGCCTGGCAGTCATGTACGAGTGTACGACGAACGATACCACCACCGTCCATGTAGATGCCACCACCATTGCGTGAGGCATCACAGTTGCGCACCTCGCAGTTATATACGAATGAGTTTGCAACCATGTAGATACCACCACCGTATGCTATGTGTGGGTGAGCCGTTGATGCGTCATTGCTATAAGCGTGACCACCTTCGATGATACAGCCTTCGAGCTTAGCAGGCGAAGCAAGTGCGTTGGCTCTGCCGTTAGCATCGAATCCGTTCATTGCGAAGAAGACGACATGGTAAGAGTTGCCATAGAAGGTGAAGTCAAACTGTTCCTTCTTTGAGTTCCATGTCTTGCCGACAGCCTTCTTGGTTACTGAGCCAGAAAGGATGGTCTTATTGGTATAGACACCACCCTTAGTCGATTCGCCATCGAGTTCGCCTGCGTCTGATCCCTTACCAAAGAGGTTGTTGTTGGTCTTGTGGCGGTCAGAGGTTTTCTCCTCTGTTCCAGCGAAACCACCACGCACGGTGATGCCTGCAGGAATCTTGAATGCCTTGTAGTACTGGCTACCAGACGACTCTGTGGTCTCCGTAGGATAGTAAGTACCTGCAGCTACCCACACCTCACCTTTGAGGTTGTTGTTAACGAGGTCGTTGATAGCGTCCTGTATGTCTTTCTTGGCTTCACCCCAAGATTGACCGCTATTGGCATTATCGCCACCATCGGCCTTGACATAACGGATCTCCTGCGCTGACGCTGTGACTATGCCAAGCATCAGTGCGATGACCATTAGTTGTAATCTAAATCTTAAATTACTCATATATCTGTAGTTTTTTTATTATTTTTTCTATAGTTACTTAGTAAAGATTTTCAGTATGATTTTGAGTAAAGATTTTGAGAAGCTATGTTTCGACCATCAAAAAGAATATCTCCTCGATATTTTCAGTTTAATTTTAAGTTTAGATTTTAAAATCTCTACTAAAAATTGTACTTATAATATTTTGACGATTTTTTTTAGAAGTCGGGCAGAGCCCTCATAATCTTAACTAAAAATCTCACTTAAAATCTTTACGTACAATTTGGATGTCCTAATTAGAACCTGTTACATTTGCCTGTTTGTTCGTCTAATTTCCAATTCTCAGAATATACACCTTTGGGACTAAAGTTTATCAACATTCCGTATCTAAAGTTTTGTAACTTCATGTATGACCATAACTGACGCCTTTGTTCATCCCCAACATAATTAAGGGCTTTCAATTCTAACAATACATTTCCTAAATGTTTGTCTGTAGCTACTAAATCAATCTTGCGTAGAACAAGAGAAGGTCTGCCTTTGTAAAATATAGGGAACATCTCTTGACGATGAACGATGAAACCCGTTTCCTCTAATTCACAATAGAGACCCGCCTCATATGTCAACTCATCAACTTCTCCATGGAAATAGTTGTATGAATTAAAGGCACATCCTACTATTTTTGCAAACATATTATGTAGTGCCTGGGCATATTCAATTTCAGTCATAAAATCTCTACTAAAAATTGTACTTATAATATTTTGACGATTTTTTTAGAAGTCGGGCAGAGCCCTCATAATCTCAACTAAAAATCTCACTTAAAATATTAACTTACTTTTTTTTTCTTAACCACTCTTATTCCCTCCCCTGGAAGGGGAAGGGGTGGAGCTTTAGTATTGCTTCAGCCAGCGGAGCCATGATGTGTAACCGCCATCGGTGTTTGGTGTGAAGGTTACATTCTGTGTATTGGCGCCTACTGTGACATTGTATGTACCGTTAGATGGTTGTGGCAGGTAATATACCTGACGACCGTTCCACTGAGTGCCTACTGTGAGGGCTGTTGACTCAGTTGCGGTTGTTGTACCAATGAAGTCTCCAGTTCCATTCTTTGTAGGTTGGAAGATAGAAATCTTGTCTTTCTGGAATTCATTGACACTAACATTGCCACTAAGTGCTGTTGGTGAGTTCCACTTCAGATCGACCTTTGCTGCCACGTGGTAGAGGATGATATCCTTTATTGGTTCGTTAAGGTTGCCGATGAATGTTGCGTCACTTACCCAAGGGGTTGAGTAGAGGTCGCGCATTCTGTCTTGACCATTATATGTATAAACTAAATTCTTAACAGCATCCTCTGAACCATTCTCTGCAAGTCCATGAGCAATTGGTTCGTCAGCTGCGATGGCATAGACACGCAATGAGTTCTTATCACTTTCTGTCAAATCCGTTCCCGCAAACAAAGTTGTTGTTTTGTCAGCAGCGGTCTTTAAGGTAAATACTGTTTTGTCAGCATTTGGAATCCAGTCTTCTTCTGCTGGGGTATATGGTGTTATCTGCTTGATTACGCCACCAGCGCAGAAGAAGAGATAAACATTAGATGGAAGATTATACTTATCGTCGAGACCTGGGTCGCCAGTAGCACGTGAAGAGTTGTCAAGTGTGTTACCATGCTGCCACATGCGGTTAATCTTCAATGTTACAAGATAATCACTTGTTTGCTCAGCGTATGCATAAATTACATAAGCATTACCTGCCTCGAGGTTAAAGTTCTTATGAGTTGACTCTGCATGATAGTCAGTTGCATAATATAATACAGACTTGTTATCATTTGCAGAATCATATCCCGAAAGGATAAAGTTAACCTTCTTACCTGTGAAATCGGTTGGAGGAACTTCAGCATAGACTATCAAATCTTTATAGGTGTTTGTGCCGGAACCATCTTTGAAATCTTCAGATGGCTTAACACCGTTATTGCCATAAGCATCTCTCAGAGCAACGGAGAAACGCGTTGGGTCATTCAACGTCTGTGCTGGCCATACTGGTTCATAGTTACCATCACTGTCCAAACCATTTGCGAAAGAGAAATGACGAATAGGTTGAACGAAAGAGTTCTCGCTGTCATAAATCTCAAGGTTTGTGAAGGTATAATTCTTAAAATTAGTATCGCCCGATTTGCTCATCAGCACAATACGCAGTGTTGAACCCAGATGCTTGAAACTGAACTGTGTGCCGTTATTTTCTTCGCACTTAGCAGCAGCACCCATAAAGTCGTACTTTCCAAGATGAGCAGGGTTAGCATTTCCTCGCTGTTCCTGACCAGAGTAGTCAATAAGTATGTTGCGCTGGTCTGGGATACGGGTTCCCTCACCGCCACCATAACCTTCTTTCTTGCTCAGAGCGTAGTATATCTGATCCTTCTGGAGAGCAAAACCATTTGAATGGAATGATGCCTGATGAGAATAACTATCCTGTTCGTTTATTTCATAAAGCATCGTCTCTTTATCAACGTCTTTGGCAAAAACACTAAGACAGTCATTTCCATCCCATTGGAACACCATCTTGCCAGATGTATATGACAATGATGAACGAGAACCTAACTGCTGGGTTAATATTGGAGCAGCCTCACAATAGACTGTGCTGTAGTCAACCTGAGGAGTAACTACATCGTCTTCGCTGCTACATGACATAAACACAGAAGAACAGATAGTCATCGCTGCGATAACCATCTTAAAGCCGTTTATATTTATCTTTGTCTTCATATTGTTCATATTGCTATATTTATTCATCCCAAATATCGTAATTCTTTGGACCAAATGTTTCACACTCATCATATTCTTCTTCTTCATCATAATATCCAAACGAAGAATATTTTGCACCCATAGGACGTCCTGGGTCAATAATCGGTTCATCTGGTGCCGATCCTCCAAAGCCATCCATGATGCAGTCATCATAATCCAACACCTCGAATAGCGGCGACTCGTACGGCGTACGTGCTTTCGTTCGTGTATTTTCTTCTGCGTAAATCATATCTATAGTTCTTTTATTCTATGTTTAAGAGAAAAGTGAATGCAAAATTACTAAAATTATTTCACTTAACTGAATATTTATATATAATAATGTGAAAACTTAATCTATGTAAAGTTTTTCACAGGTTCCCATTACCATATATCCGCTTTTTCTTGTCTGGCTTATGCCGGAAAGCGAGATAGAGAGCTATTATGAACATCACTCCGAGTATGAAGGAGTAGATGGCTAAGCGTGTCTCAAAATTGTCTGTCATAATTATTTCGTTTTTGTTTATTTTTCGTTGTTTGTAAATTTCGAGTGCAAAGTTATATATATTATTATTTAAATGCAAGAATTCGTATGCAGACATTTTGCAATAATAGTATGAATCTTTGCAAATGGGGTTGGAAACATTGCAATTGCAGTATTTCCTATATGTTACATGGAATGTTACATTTGGCGCAAAACATCAAAAAATGTCGATTTTATCGGTGTTTTTTATGTTGATGGTGTTTCATTTGCTAATTTTTCATGGTAATTACAAACAAACAAAACAAATCACCAACAAATATTACAAATCATCCGTTTTTTGAGAAAAACACAGTAAAAAAACGAGTGTTTCAGCCCTTATTTTCTGCATATTCATAAGCAGCTGAGAGTCAGGATGTTACAAAGGGCATTTTAAAAAGCACTGAATCGGCGACCGAATCAATAGGAAACGGCGACCGATTCAATGCTTTTTACCTTGTGATTCAATACCCCCTGCATCGCACAACGGATTGGGACGTCAGTTGAGGGTTGTGAAATCTGGAGTTCTGGAGTGCGTGACGGAGCTATTTCTTTCTCCATTCTGATGGCGTAATGCCATTCTTTGCCTTAAACTTACGACTCATGTAACCTGCATCGGAGAAACCACTCTGGGTGGCAACGGCAGAGATTGTCAGGGATTCGTCTGCAAGGAGTCGCTCAACATGCGCAAGACGAAGCCTGTTGAGATACTCGGAGAACGACATGCCCCATACCGAAGACATCATCTGCGAGAAGTAAGTATGATTGGTCTGGAGGCGCTCTATGACTGATTCTGCAGTAATCTGCGGATCGGTATATAGCTGCTGTTCCTCCATAAGGGTGCGCAACTGAACAGACAGTGCGCTATACTGCTGCTGCACGTATGCGTTAAGGTCTTCAACCGCTTCGTTCTCCTCAGTTTCAATAGGATTGATGTCATAGCCATTGGCAATAAGGAAACTGGCGAAGATAAGCAGCAGACTATAGAAACCAAAGTAGAAGCATGAACCAAAGGTGCTGGACAACTCATTGTAGGTCATGCCTGAGACCATCACAATGAATACTATAATCAATGCCCAGCATGCCAAAAGAGCATAGACTTTCCTGTTAAGGTGAAGACTATACTTATGAAGCATGTGTACCAACGGAATGATACGGAAAATGGTAATAAGACATTGAAGGATTGCTACAAAGTCACCTGTATGGATGGTATAAATATTCTCGCCGTGAGAGATTACATACAGATTGAATGGTTCCAAGGTTTCCTTTGGAAGGACAAAAGGTTCGAAGGGATTAGAAATTATGATTTCAGGGACAAAGGTCAACAAAGCAATTCCCCATAATACTGTGGATGCGGCGCTATTTGCAGTACGATGGCCCACCTGACGGGCAAAGTATGTATATGCCAATGGCACGAAGAACACCACCGATGTCATCTGCAAAAGGTGCTGACCAATGGTCAATTCATCGACTATCATAAAATAGACGAGGACTACATTGACGAGTGCTGCTATTGCCGTAAGCATAAGCAGTACAAAATCGGTGATTTTGTGTTGTTGATATTTTTTATATATTGCCCACGCCATCGTCACAATGGCAGGTATTAGTAGCAGGTAGGTAGGGATCATAAAGCTTCCTATTTGTTAGAACTACGCATAATGCTTTGCAAAGTTACAAAAAAATTCCGATATGGATTAACATTTGTACGATAAAACACAACCGCCATTAATCTTTTTTAACTTCTGCGAATGTACAAACATAGTCAGGTGTGTGGGTGGTTTGGAAGGTAACCTGATTGGCATGAGTGGTCAGAACATTCTTGATATCGTCGGTTATTCCCGTGCCGAGAAGCTTCAATAGTGCTTCTTTCTGAGTCCATAGAGTGGTGAATCGAAGGTCGGCAGCCTGGATGTCTGGGTTGGAAGAGGACAATGGTTCCTCTATCCATGCAAGTTCTTCTGCCGACATGCAATAAGCTGCAAGCGTGTGCTTATAGCGTCCACGACACTCTATATCAATGCCGACGGGATGGTCGGCAAGGGCACATGCTACTGCGTGAGAGCAATGACTGAGGTTAAAGTGGACTTGGGGATGTGAGAGGAGGAGAGGTTTTCCGTGTTCTCCTGTGTGAAACTGGATGACTGAAGGGTCAATGGCGGGGTAGTTCTCGGCAAGCATCTGCTGGAGAAGACGGAAGGCGAGTGTGGATTCGCGTCTTCCGGATTCGAACTTATAGCGCATGACAACCTCCTGCCTCCATGGTGGCAGGAGCGATATTTCGTGTTCCAATAATGATCCCGAAATGGTTTCTATGTTGTCAATTATGCGATACATACAGTGCAAAGGTACGAAGAAATTGCGAATTACGAATTAGGAATTACGAATTAAATAGTTAAAAAAAGCGAATTACCTTATTTATATAATAAGATATTCAGCAATTCTTTGTAATTTTGTACATTGTTTAAGGGTTAAGGGTTAACGATTAACGGTTAAGGGTTAACGAACAATCGACAAATCGAGCAATCGAATAATCGAAGAAAACGAACAAAAACAAAAAAAACAAATATATACAAAACATGGTTTACAAGTATGACTTCCTTGTGATAGGAGCTGGAATTGCGGGCATGAGCTTTGCCCTCAAGGTAGCTCACAAAGGGAAGGTGGCACTCGTCTGCAAGACCACCCTGGACGAGGCAAACACTAAATTTGCGCAAGGCGGTGTGGCCAGTGTTACGAACCTGAAGGTAGATAACTTCGACAAGCACATCGAGGACACAATGATTGCTGGTGACTACATCAGCTACAGACCTGCAGTGGAAAAGGTGATAAAGGAGGCTCCGTCTCAGATACAGGAACTTGTGGGCTGGGGTGTGAACTTCGACAAGAATGAAGATGGCGAGTTTGACTTGCATCGTGAAGGCGGACACTCGGAGTTTCGCATTCTGCACCATGCCGATGACACCGGTGCAGAGATTCAGCGTGGACTGATGGAGGCTGTGCGCAAGAACGAGAACATCGACATCTTTGAGAATCACTATGCTGTAGAGATTATCACTCAGCATCACCTCGGTCAGCGTGTAACACGCCGCACACCAGACATCGAGTGCTACGGTGCGTACATTCTGAACCCAGAGACTCAGAAGATTGATACTTACCTATCAAAGATAACACTGATGGCAACAGGCGGCACTGGCGCTGTCTATCAGACAACAACGAACCCGAACATAGCAACGGGTGATGGCATTGCAATGGTGTATCGTGCGAAGGGTAAGGTGAAGGACATGGAGTTCGTACAGTTCCACCCTACTGCTCTCTACAATCCGAAGGAGTCTCACCCTGCTTACCTGATAACGGAGGCGATGCGTGGCTACGGTGGCATACTGCGTCTGCCTGATGGCAAGGAGTTTATGCAGAAGTATGACGAGCGTCTTTCGCTGGCTCCACGTGACATCGTGGCACGTGCCATAGACAACGAGATGAAGATTCATGCTCTTGACCACGTGTGTCTGGACGTAACACACAAGGACCCAGAGGAGACAAAGCACCACTTCCCTAACATCTATGCGAAGTGTCTGAGCATTGGCATTGACATTACCAAGGAGTATATCCCTGTAGTGCCTTGTGCTCACTACATGTGTGGTGGTATCAAGGTAAATCTTGATGCTGAGTCGAGCATCCAGCGCTTGTATGCAGTAGGTGAATGTTCTTGTACAGGTCTGCATGGCGGTAACCGTCTGGCAAGTAACTCCCTGATAGAGGCTGTGGTATATGCAGACGCAGCAGCAAAGCACACCTTGAACGTCATAGACGACTATGAGTTTAACGAACGTGTACCGGAATGGAACGATGAGGGCACGATGTCTAACGAGGAGAAGGTGCTTATAGCTCAGGATGCAAAGGAGGTGATGCAGATAATGAGTACCTACGTCGGAATAGTCCGTAGCGACTTGCGTCTGCGTCGTGCATGGGAGCGTCTGGACCTGATATACGAGGAGACGGAGGATCTCTTCAAGCGTGTGAAGCCAACAAAGGAGATTTGTGAGCTTCGCAACATGATAAATACGGGTTATCTCATCACTCGTCATGCGATAGAGCGTAAGGAGAGTCGTGGTCTGCATTGCACGATAGACTATCCGCTGCACGCTTACGATAACAAGAAGAAATAGTCTCGCTTCGCTCGAAGTTAAAGAGTTAGAAAGTTATAGAGTTAAGGTTCGATTATTCGACATTTCGATTTTACAACATAAAACTATGGATATCAAAGAGAAAATAAGAGAGCTTTGCAAGCAGAAGAATGCTGTGATTCTCTCACACTATTATACCCAGCCTGAGCTTCAGGATATCGCCGATTTCGTTGGCGATAGTCTTGCACTGGCTCAGAAGGCAGCAAATACAGACGCTGACATCATCGTGATGGTGGGCGTACACTTCATGGGCGAGACCTGCAAGGTGCTTTGCCCAGAGAAGAAAGTTCTTGTGCCAGACATGGAAGCTGGATGTTCATTGGCTGACAGTTGCCCAGCAGATAAGTTTGCTGAGTTTGTAAAGGCTCATCCAGACCATACAGTCATCTCCTACGTCAACACTACAGCAGGTGTGAAGGCTCATACTGACGTGGTCGTAACGAGCAGCAATGCTAAGCAGATAGTGGATAGTTTCCCACAGGACGAGAAGATAATCTTTGGTCCTGACCGCAACTTGGGTGGATACATCAACTCTATCACAGGTCGCAACATGCTACTCTGGGACGGAGCATGTACAGTACACGAGCGATTCTCTGTTGAGAAGATTATAAAACTGAAGAATGAGCATCCTAACGCAAAGGTGTTGGCTCACCCTGAGTGCCAGGGTCCTGTGCTGAAGCTTGCTGACGTGGTAGGTAGCACTGCTGCGCTTCTGAAGTATTCAATGAAGAGTGACGATCAGGAGTTTATCGTTGCAACAGAGTCAGGAATCCTGCACGAGATGCAGAAGGCAAGTCCAGAGAAGACTTTCATTCCTGCTCCACCAGACGACAGCACATGTGCATGCAATGAGTGTGCGTACATGAAACTGAACACATTAGAGAAACTTTACAACTGCTTGAAGGATGAGACTCCTGAGATTTTCGTTGACGAGGAGGTTGCGAAGGAAGCAATAAAACCTATCAAGCGAATGCTCGACATCTCTGCAAAGCTGGGACTTTAGTAGTTTTGAGGAGATCGTATAAAAACAAAAGAACTGAATGAAACAAGACGTTATTATATCTAAGGGACTGGAGCAGCACCTTCAGGATGCTATCAACGCAGTAGGACCAGACAGACTGTTTGTGCTGTGTGATGACACAACGGCACAGCTGTGTTGGCCTAAGGTGAACGGCTTCGGCTGCATGAAAGACGCAAAGTTGATAACGATAGCTGCTGGCGACACAAACAAGTCGCTTGAGGCGATAGCTCACGTATGGAGCGAACTGCAGCAGGGCGGAGCCAGTCGCCACTCGATGATGGTAAACCTCGGTGGCGGTATGGTTACTGACCTTGGCGGTTTTGCTGCTTCTACATTCAAGCGTGGCATTCACTTTGTTAATATTCCGACAACGCTGCTCTCATTGGTTGACGCTTCGGTGGGCGGAAAGACCGGTATAAACTTTGGCGGATTGAAAAACGAGATTGGTGTTTTCAACACTGCAGACGTGGTCATTCTCGACACACAGTTCCTTGCTACGATGGACAATGACAACATGTGCTCGGGATATGCTGAAATGCTTAAGCATGGCCTTATCAACAACAAGGAGATGTTGGCAGAGCTGTTGCACTTCGACATCAGCAACCCTGACCTGAAGGAACTGCAGCGAATGGTGGCAGAATCGGTACAGGTGAAGGAGCATGTGGTGGAGGTTGACCCTCTGGAGCATGGACTAAGAAAGGCTCTTAACCTCGGACACACCGTGGGACATGCCTTCGAGAGTTTCGCAATGGAGAAGGAACAACCTGTGTTGCACGGACATGCTGTAGCATACGGCATTATCTGTGAGCTTTTCATGTCGTGTGTTAAGACTGGATTCCCACAGGATGTGATGCGTCAGGTGGTAAACTACATCAAAGAGTATTACGGAAAAATGACCATCACCTGCGATGACTACCCTACCCTCTTCGAACTGATGACTCACGACAAGAAGAACACGGCAGGAAAGATTAACTTCACACTCCTCTCAGATGTTGGTGGCATAGAAATCAACCAGACAGCTACTCGCGAGGAGATATACGAAGCACTGGACTTTTATCGCGAGTGCTAATAGAACCTTTGTACATGAAACAAGTAAAAGCAAAGAAACAACTGGGGCAGCACTTCCTTACCGATCTTGGCATTGCACGCCGCATTGCTGACACTGTTGATGCCTGTCCTGACATTCCTGTACTGGAGATAGGACCGGGCATGGGCGTGATGACGCAGTATCTCATACCGAAGGATCGTGCGTTCAAAGCGGTGGAGATAGACAAGGAGTCGGTGGAATACCTGACAGAGAAATGGCCTGATTTCGTAGCTGACGGCAATGGTCACGGCTTTGGACAGGGCGTTATCTCGGGAGACTTCCTACGAATGGACTTAAACGATGTCTTCGACGGTAAGCAGTTTGTGCTGACAGGCAACTATCCTTACGACATATCATCGCAGATATTCTTCAAAATGCTTGACAACAAGGACCTAATTCCTTGCTGCACAGGCATGATTCAGCGTGAAGTTGCACTACGAATAGCCTCAGAACCGGGCAACAAGGCTTACGGCATCTTGTCTGTATTGATACAGGCATGGTACGACACGGAATATCTCTTTACTGTTGAACCAGACGTGTTCAATCCACCACCTAAGGTGCAGTCGGCAGTAATACGCATGACGCGCAACAACGTTACGGACTTAGGTTGCGACGAAGCACTGTTCAAGCGTGTAGTAAAGACGGTGTTCAACCAAAGGCGTAAGATGCTTAGAGTGTCACTGAAGCAGATCTTCAATGGTGACAATACGGCTCCTGCCGAGTTCTTTGAGCATCCTCTGATGACAAAACGTCCTGAGCAGCTTACCATACAGCAGTTTGTAGAACTGACAAATTTGGTTGACAAGCAACTTAAGATTAAAAATTAAAAAATTAAAAGATTAAAAAATTAAAAAATTAAGGGAGCAAGGGTTCAAGGGATCAAGGGATCAAAAGAATAAAAATGCCCCTTAGATTTGAAAAGTATAAAATAAAAACAATAAATAGTATAAGTATATGAAAACAGTAGAAGAACTTGTTGACGCACTGATTGACCTCTCGTTTGCAGAGGACATCGGCGACGGTGATCATACAACTCTGTGTTGCATCCCTGATGATGCAATGGGTAAGTCGAAGCTCCTCATCAAGGAGGATGGTGTGCTTGCTGGCATTGAGATTGCCAAGGAGGTATTCCACCGCTTCGACCCGGAGATGCAGGTTGAGGTATTTATAGAGGACGGTGCTGAGGTTAAGGTAGGCGACGTTGCCATGATTGTTACGGGCAAGACACAGAGTCTGCTGCAGACGGAGCGTCTGATGCTGAACATCATGCAGCGTATGAGTGGCATCGCTACCATGACTCGCAAGTATGTGAAGAAGCTTGAAGGCACAGGAACTCGTGTTTTGGACACAAGAAAGACAACTCCTGGCATGCGTATGCTGGAGAAGCAGGCAGTAAAGATTGGTGGTGGCGTGAACCATCGCATCGGTCTCTTTGACATGATTCTCCTGAAGGACAACCACGTTGACTTCTCTGGCGGCATTGCCAACGCCATCAACCGCTGTCATGAGTATCTCAAGGCTAAGGGCAAGGACCTGAAGATTGAGATTGAGGTGCGCAATTTCGACGAGCTTAACCAGGTGCTTGAGATTGGTGGTGTAGATCGTATCATGCTGGACAACTTCACTCCTGCAGACACTGTAAAGGCGGTACAGCTCATTGATCATCGCTACGAGACAGAATCATCTGGTGGCATCACCTTCGACACGCTGCGCGACTATGCAGAGTGTGGCGTTGACTTCATCTCTGTTGGTGCGCTGACTCACTCTGTCAAGGGCCTTGACATGAGTTTCAAGGCAGTATAACAAGATTATCCTACAACAAAAAAAGTCTCAGATTAGCGAAGAACTAATCTGAGACTTTTTTTGTTGGTTTGACAATTTGGCAAATTGACAAATTGACAATTTATTTTCTCACGAACAGATCAACTGAGAAGCATAATAGAAACTTAGTTGACACTAATGAGGTAACCCTTGTTGGCTTGGGTCTCGGCGGTGCCGTTGTAGGTGGTGAGTGGACCGTAGATTACTACGCTGTTACCCTCAAATATGGCATCGTCGCCGTCTGTCCACTTGCGGTTGCCGAGGTAGAGGACGCGGTAAGCCTCAAACTCAACAGACTTATTGCCAGTGTACGAACCATCCTCTGACATCCAGAAAGTGGCATTGCCGTACTGCGAGTTGAAACGGTCGGAATCCTTAGGGAACTTTGCCACCTTGCCTGCTACATATACGTATGAGGTGCATCCGGCGAAGGCTGCCTTGCAAGCTCCCTCTGGTGTGAATGGCATTGCCTTTGAACCAAGACCGTAGCCATTCTCGCTGATGCCGTTGATGCTAACGATGTGACCAGCCTTACCTACAGTTTCTGCTGTGGCGCCCTTATAGAGTGTGAGCGGACTGCAGATGATTACCTCATCGCCTACAGACACCTGACCGTTGCCTTCTACCCAATTCTCGCCATTGAACCAGTAAACCTGATATGCCTCGAAGTCCTTTGAGAGGTCGTCATTGTAGTTGCCATCGCTTGAAATCCAGAACGAGCCATTGCCATACTTAGTGCCGAACTCGCTTGCAATCTTTGAAACAATGCCCTTAACGTAGTAGCTCTGTGTAGTCTGACCAGAAAGCTTAGAACAGAATGCAATGGCCTCCTCTACTGTGAATGGAACGTCAGCTGTGCCAGAAAGACCATCCTGTGAGATCTCTGCCTGTGCTGTATATTCCTTGCCAGCACTGACAGTCTTGAACACGAGATTTGCGGCACGTGGACCTGCTGTGTTAGCTGAAGCGTGGAATATTACCTCGTTGCCCTTGATAGCTTTGATTGAGAGCCATGACTGAGCCTCTGCAGGAACATCAACATAAAGACCGTTACCCTTGTTTACAAGGAATACGCTGAAGTCGCCGCCATCGCTTGGAAGGTTCTCGACAGAGATAGAATCAACCTTGATGAGAGACTTGTTAAGCTTAATAACATCAACGTCAACGAGTTCTACTGTGCCGTTATAGGTGGTCTTAGGACCAGAAACGATGATTTCGTCACCAACCTCAACGCCAAGCTTCTCAAGAGCGGCCTGCTGAGTCTGACCATTGTACTTTGTACCATAGATATAAAGGTCTGTTGCTGATGTGCCATCGTTCATATAGAAGTTACCGTACTTTACAGTCTCAGTAATCTTGGTTACGACACCCTTAACCTGATAAGTCTTGCTGTCAGGGCCTGCCATGACTTCTGCTACAGTAGCCTCAGAGATGGTAGCGAGACCCTGGATAACGTTGATGCGCTGTGTCTTGCCAGAAACATCGATCAGCACCTCGCCTGTACGGCCGTCGAGAGTCTCCTGAGCAACGAACGTTATCTGTGCTTCGCCTGGATCGCCAGACATTTTACCGATACCGAGCCATGATGGAGCGCTAACCACCTCCCATGAAGCAGTAGCCACAACGTCAACTGTTACAGATCCGCCAGCCATAGGCAGCGAAACGTATGATGTCGAGAGCTGGAACTCAGGCATCGTTGTTATAGTATTATCGTCAGAACAGCTTACGAACACTGTTGACAGCGCTGCTACGAGAGCAGTAAAGAAATATTTCATTTTCATAATTTGTCTTGATGATAAAATGATTAGAACTGATACTTAAGACCGATAGAAGCATACCAGCACTGACCGAGAGAGTGGTTTGGTGTCCAAGTCTTGGTATCGCCGCTGATTGACTTTGGTGTAGAATAAACAGCATATCCCTGAGCATCAACACCGTTATAGGTAAGGATGCGAGCCTCTGAACCAATCTCTGGATTCAAGTGCTTAGCAACACCCCATGATGAGTTGAAGAAGTTGAGAACGTTCTTCATATCAAATGAGAGTGTGAAGCGGTGTGTGCCACACATCTTGAAGTCATGCTTGTAAGAGAAATCTACACGGTGGAGCCATGGAGAATATACGCTGTAAGCCTCAGCATACTCACCCTGATGTGAGCTGAGATAAGAATCGTTGTGAACGAAGTCCATGAAACGCTGTGCGTCGCTCTCAGAAGCGAAGCGGAACTCCTTGTTAGCAACTTGCTCGTCTGTAGGAACATAGATAGCATCATAGTTGTAACCATCTGCGTTCATATCGTTTGTCATCATGTAAGAGTAGTTGTTGCCACCCTTCATTGCCTCATAGATAAGGCTGAAGTGGTTACCGCTCTTGTCGTGTGCAGTAGCAGAAGCTACGATACGATGAGGAACAGCGTTGATACCGTTGTGCAGTTTGATGTGG
Source organism: Prevotella sp. (assembly GCA_045643065.1). GTDB lineage: Bacteria > Bacteroidota > Bacteroidia > Bacteroidales > Bacteroidaceae > Prevotella. The sequence goes on along the minus strand of JAZUKC010000014.1, from coordinate 14,274 downwards.
TTAGGACCTTCGTATGTAGGAACGTATGTGAAAGCAGACTCGGCTGCAGAACCAGGAAGTGAAGTGAGCTCCATCTTCTTAGTGTATGTATAAGCAGCCATGAGATCGAGCCACTGTGTAGGACGAGCATTGGCAGAGAGTGAAGCAATGACGCTGTAGCCCTTGCTTGTGTTCTCAAGAACGAATGCCTTGGTAGCTGTACGGAAACCTGTAGGATAGATAGGACGGTTGTCTGCACCATTCAGACGTGCAAAGCCTTCTACTGAAGGAATTGCCCAGTCAGAAATACAGTTATCGTAGATGTTCTTGTTGTAGATAACCTCACCTGTTACATTGAATGGGAACGAAACAGGAATGCTATAGTCAACAGCTACAGATGTCTTCCATACCTGTGGAAGCTTGAAGTTAGCGTCGGTAGCAGAGATAGCCGAAGGCACTGTGCCATCCTCAGGACGAACAGTCATTGGATAACCCATCTGAGCAAGACGGCCGAGCATATCAGAGATGTTTGTCATTACACCACCCTTGAACTGGTCAAGAACCTCAGCAACGCTGCCGTACTGTGCCTTGACAGCATCAGGCATGTTAGCATACTTTGTTGATGGACCAATCTGGCACTGGTACTGTACCATACCGCCATTGGTAGGCATATTGGTGAAGAATACGAGTGGCAGACGACCTGCGAAGATACCCGTACCACCACGAACCTTAAGCGACTTGTCGCCGAGGACGTCCCATGTGAAACCTACACGTGGAGAGAAGATCATGTTTGATGATGGCCACTTGCCGGTGTCGATGTGACGACCGTTGTAGTCGATTGCAAGAATCTTATTGTTGGTCATAAGGTCTGAGTTATTGAAGAAGAGACCATCCCAACGCAGGCCGTATGTGAGGCGGAAACGATTTGTAAGGTTCCAGTCGTCCTGTGCATATACAGAGAGTTTGTTGTGCTGTACGCGTGCAGCAGGATTTGTCTCGCCATCGTAGCCGTATGTCATACAGAACACCTCTGGTGCAGCACCTGAGATGAAGTCGTCAACAGAGCTGTAGCGATAGTAACCAGTACCGTTACGCATGTAAGCATTGTCTGCCATGGTGTGCTCGAACGATACACCACCGAAGATCTTGTGATTACCGAAATAGTAAGTTACGTCGTCCTTTGCGTTCCAAACTGTGTTGTGAACAGCGTTGTTCCAGGTAAAGAGCTCATAACCGAGAGAGATGTAGTTCTGATCGTCCTTCAGAATATCAATGAATGGGAACTCTGAAGAGTTAGAAGAACGAATGTCATCACCCTTCTTGTATGTTGCAAGGAACTGGTTTGAAAGATTATCGCTCAGACGGCTGTTGAGGTCGATAGAGAAGTTGTGAAGGAGGTTGTCCATGCCGTACATAGAGTTAGCGTATGACATAGAGTACTGTGACATACGTGCACCAGACATACGTGGACCACCGTCCATAGATGTTGCGTTAGGAGCATTCCAGATGCGGTTGAGAGTATAGTTGTAACGGAATGCGAGGTGGTGCATGTCGTTGATGTTCCAGTCAAGACGTGCCAGAACCTTGTAGTTCTTCTCGTCAGCAGGGAAAGATGTATAAGAACCTGTCTTGTAACCATACTTCTGCATTACATGGTCAGAAACTGTCTGCAGGTCTGACAATGTTGTGCGAGAAATATACTGGTCAGCGTTTGCAACACCATTAGTAGATCCACGCCAACGGTTTACGACTGTTGGAGTAATCTCCATCTCGCCGTTAACGAAGAAGAAGAGCTTATCCTTGATGATTGGGCCACCGAGTGTCAGACCGTAAGTAGTTCTGCTTGACTTCTCACGTGCGCTTGGTATCTGTACACGATCAATGGCGTCACCCTGCATGTTCTCATTCTTGTGGAACACAAAAGCAGAACCATGGAACTGGTTTGTACCAGACTTTGTGATAGCGTTCACACCACCACCGATGAAGTTTGTCTGACGAACATCGTATGGAGCAATTACAACCTGCATCTCCTCGATAGCGTCGATAGAGATAGGATTGCCACCGCCAGGGAGCTTGTCAGAAAGACCGAAGTCATTGTTGAAGTTTGCACCGTCAATAGTGAAGTTAGCCGTACGGCCATCTGCACCACCGAAGCTCATGCCGTTACCACCGTAAGGAGAGAGACGTGTAAACTCTGTGATGCTACGGTTTACGGTAGGCATGCTTGTAATCTGAGCATTACTGATGTTAGTTGCTGCACCAGTCTTTGCTGCAGAGAACTTTGATGCGCTTGCAATAACGATGACATCGCCAAGCTGCTGAGCATCGTCTGCAAGTTCTGCATCAACCACGCTTGTTTCTGCAAGCTGCAGCTTTACATCCTTAATCACGGTAGTCTTGCTACCAACATAGCTGATAGTAATCTCATAAGGACCACCAGCACGCATACCCTGAATAGCATAACGGCCATCAATGTTGGTGATAGCGTTATACTTGGTACCAGAAGGAGTGTGCACAGCCTGAACGGTTGCACCAAGAACCTCCTCGCCAGTAGCCTTCAAAGTTACTTTACCACTCAAGCCAGAAGTGGTAATCTGTGCCATTGCCGACGACACGACGATCATCAGCATAGCCACAAGAAAAGCAAATCTTTTCTGCATAACTTAGTTGTTGTAAGTAATTGTTAATTTTATAATAAATATTGATAATGTTTATATCCTGAATAACTTATCGACTGCAAAATTAATTAAATTTTTCCAAATAATCATTACATTACTATTAAAATGTAAACCAGTGTTGACCAATATCAACAAATAATGCTGTCAGCACTATCAAAATGGTAGTCCGACAGCAAAATGGAATGCAAAATCCCTTTTCATGTCAGGATGGAAAACGGGGTAATGTTCCCGACCTTTAGGACAGGCTGGATCTATTGCTTTCATGCCGGCATCGAATCGTAGCACGAAGTAACCGAAGTTGACGCGCAGGCCAAGTCCGTAGGCCACGGCTATCTGTCTGTAGAACTCGTCAAATCGGAATTGTCCTCCTGGCTGACTCTCATACTCACGTATGGTCCAGATGTTGCCTGCATCAATGAATGCCGCACCGTCTATCTTCCAGAACAGGAAGGTGCGATACTCAAGGTTAAGGTCAAGTTTGATGTCACCACTCTGATTTATAAAGTCAATGCGTCCGTCCGTTCCGCTGTAGCTACCTGGTCCTAATCCACGCACACTCCATCCTCGCACACTATTGGCGCCTCCTGAAAAGTAACGCTTTTCAAACGGAAGAATGGAGGAATTGCCATAAGGATAGGCAATGCCTAAACCTCCATGCACGACGAATTGTTTCTTCGGTGCAATCGGGAAGACATGGGTAAAGTCAATATCGCCCTTTACATATTGCGCGTACGCAATATTAAATAAGGTGTACTGATTTTCATCATTCTTTCCGAAACGGCATACACGCGAGATGCCATTAAGCAGATTGCCTGCCGACTCAATATTCAGTTTCCAAGCGTTAGTGCCACTATTGAATGCCACGCCAAGACCTATCTTCATGACAAAGAGGTCTTCGTAGTTATAGCGCAGGATGGCATTGCGATTGGAAACGGAATCAAGATAGTCATGCTTGAAAGTCTCTGATATCCATGGCATATAGATATAGTTAAGGTCCAGGACATCAAGTTTGTAGCTGACCTTCTTGCGTGGCACCGACCACTTGTATCGCCATGCTGCAGAGAACACTCGACGATGGAACTCAGGACGATTCTGCATGTTATATGCTACACTGAGTTCACTTGTCGATGTTGTATTACGCTTTACTCTGTTGCCTAAGAACGGAACTATGAAACGTGGAAATTGCAGTTTCGATTCTATTCCGTACTCTACATAGTCCTTATTGTTGTACCCCTCAAGACCAGTGATTGCCTCGTATGCACCACGTAGCTGTACGGTAAAACTCTCAGAACCATGGAACAGGTTCCTGTTTTCATAAGCCAAAGACACTGCTGCACCAAGGTCGCCTGCCGTATTTGTTCCTTCAGGTTGGAAGGATATTGAGTTTGGTTTGCGAGGTGCAAGCACGATGTCACAGTCAAGGGTGTTTCGCATAACGCTGTCAGGCAACTCCACAAAATGGATATTGGTGTAGCGTAATGCCTGAAGACGCGAGAAGTGCTGATAGGTATTGCTATAATCATCGGCACTATATAGTCCACCTTTCTTTAAGAATGTACACTCATCAAGTACCGACTGTCTGACAGGCAACCTCGGTTCATTGTCAAGCGAACGATAGGTGATGTTTCTAATGTTATAGACAGGATGCAAACTGTCTGGTGCTAATCTGCTGGCACGATACGGCATCACCTTCAAAGTAAGGTCAACGCTATGCTCTCCTGCTATCGTATCTGCAACGAAACGAATAAATTCCTTATTGAACTTATAGAATCCGTTATTCTGAAGATACTTCGTTAAGGCCAGTCGTTCCTCATTGAGATTGGAAACAGAGAACTGTCTGCCGACCTTCAGATGACTTCCTATAATAGAGTCGCTGTTCTGCACAAGGCTGTCAATATACTGATCCTGAATGTCGTAGTTTATGTTTTGTACAGAAAAGGGTTCGTTAGGATGCAGGAAATAAGTAACCTCACAATCCGGATTAACACGCTTCGCTGTCTTGGGACGAACATAAACAGAAGAGTTGACCGTGGCATGCAGGTAACCTTCGTTTGCCAAGGCGGAGGTAAGGTCACGACATGACAACTTCGTCTTTAGTGTATCAAATGCCAGATGTTTCTTTTTCCCTTCGTACAATCCTGGACGCTGATGCACAAAAGTAGAGAGTGTCTTAGTGTCAATGGTGGGATTGTCCGAAACGACGACAACCTTCTTTATCTCCATCTGACCAGGTTCAAGGTCAGACGTAGTACTGCATGAAGAAAGCATAAAGCCTACCCCTAACCCCATCCACACGAGGACAGGGAAGAAATTTCTTATCAATCGGGTAAACTTTATATTCATTTCGTTTTGTAAAACAGCCTGTTACTTGCGATATTCTATCTTTATTCTCTTCGGAGCATTTGCTTTTTTGAAATCACCATCAAGCACAAGAATGGTTGCACTTTCACCTTCAGGCACAGCAGCAATAGCTGCGTCGAGAGTCATATAGTTGCCACGACCGGCAGCCGAAACGACATAGTCGTAATGAACGATAAAAGGTTTCAGAGCTGGCACTTGTTCACCGATTGCATCAACGAGAGCATTTGCCATGACATGAGCACCGAGAATGCTGTAATGAGTATTATCCTTGCGGCCATCAGGTATGCTTGCCACCTCTCCTGGTTTCAACCAGACATGCAGTTTTCGTGAATCTACGACACCATAGTCATTCTCAATATGATGTGAAATGGTTGTAGCATCAACGAAAGGAACGTTCAGACGCTTTGCCACCATGCGTGGCGCCTCTGTATAATCGCCATCGGCAGTATAATGGGTAGGAACAAGATACTGGGTATTAACATTTTCCTCGCTATACTTCACGTCGCGCAATGTCTCATCGTCCATTTCCTTTCCCATTTCTTTCTGTGCCTTATCAAGTTTCTTATCATAGAACAGACGGCGCTCCACGCAGTTGAAGAGCACTGGTATGCCGCCCTTTGCACGTGTCTCAGTAACGTAGCGTTCAAGGTTCTGGTCAAAGGTTGAGCCTGGCTTTGAGAATCGCTTCACCTTACCTTCAACATCATGCTTTTCGTCGTTATGACCAAACTGGATGAAGACATAGTCTCCTGGCTTAATCTTGTCAAGCACCTTCTGCCACAATCCCTCATCAATAAACGAACGTGAGGAACGTCCGTTTCGGGCATGGTTGTCAACAACGACATTCTCAGTGAAGCATCCCTGAAGCACCATTCCCCATCCTCGCTCTGGCGAACCAGTGGAGATGTCCTTATCGGCCATGGTGGAATCGCCTACCATAAAGATGGTAACCTGGCGTGTGGATGATGTGAACAGCAACGTGCTGAGGACAGCAATCATCAGCACTCCTGCAAGTTTTGTTATTTTATGACGTAGCATGATTGGTTAGTATGGAGTTAAAATAGCAAACAAATATAACAAAACAACGACTGTATTTGCCAGACATTGATTCTGTTATAAAAAACTGACAAGGTGTCATCCGCTTTCTACCAATACAGAGGAAAGAGGATGGCACCATGTGTTAGGGTATTGATTTTACTTGAGGACAGCATCAAGCAACTCTTCTGGAGTTACCAGTTGCTGCTCGCCTGTTGTCATATTCTTAAGCGTGAACTTGCCTTCTGCCATCTCGTTCTCACCAGCCAGTACCACGAATGGTATCTGCTTGGCATTGGCATAGTTCATCTGCTTCTTCATCTTTGCCTTGTCAGGGAACATCTCTGTACGGATGCCTGCCTTGCGGCACTTGGCAACGACTGGCAGACAGTATGCTGTCTCCTTATCGCCGAAGTTGATGAAGAGTACCTGAGTGGCATTAACTGCTTCCTTTGGATAGAGGTCGAGCTGATTCAGGACATCATAGATGCGGTCGGCACCGAACGAGATGCCTACGCCTGAGAGTCCTGGCATACCGAAGATACCAGTCAGGTTGTCATAGCGTCCGCCACCGGTGATTGAACCGATCTGTACGTCGAGAGCCTTAACCTCGAAGATAGCGCCTGTGTAGTAGTTCAGGCCACGTGCCAATGTAAGGTCGAGCTGAATCTCATTGTTGAGTTGTCCCTTCAATGCCTCAAGGATAAACTGTGTCTCATCAACTCCCTTCAGTCCTGTTTCGCTCGCAGCAAGCACTTCACGGATAACACTTAACTTGTCATCATTGCTTCCTTCGAGCTTTATGATTGGCTGCAGCTTCTCAATCTGCTCGGCAGTGAGTCCGTCGGCAGCGAGTTCCTCGTTTACTTTCTCCAGACCAATCTTGTCAAGTTTATCGATAGCGACTGTGATGTCAACAATCTTGTCTGCCGCACCTATCACCTCAGCAATACCGGTAAGAATCTTGCGGTTGTTTATCTTTATCTGCACACGAACGCCGAACTTAGTGAACACAGTGTCAACAATCAGCATCAGTTCCACCTCGTTGAGCAACGAGTCAGAGCCAACAACGTCTGCGTCACACTGATAGAACTCACGATAGCGTCCCTTCTGCGGACGGTCGGCACGCCATACTGGCTGTATCTGATAGCGTTTGAATGGCATCTGCAGTTCCTCACGATGCTGCACAACGTAGCGTGCGAATGGAACGGTGAGGTCGTAGCGCAGACCTTTCTCGCAGAACTTTGAAGCAAGTTTCAGCGTTGATGTATTGGCAACCTCGTCAGCAGTCATGCCATGGAGGAAGTCGCCAGAGTTAAGAATCTTAAAAAGGAGTTTGTCGCCTTCCTCGCCATATTTACCCATCAGTGTAGAGAGGTTCTCCATAGCAGGAGTCTCTATCTGCTGGAAGCCATACAGCGCATAGACGTCCTTGATAGTATTAAAAATATAGTTACGTTTGGCCATCTCCATTGGACCGAAATCTCTCGTACCCTTTGGAATGCCAACATGAACATTTGCCATAATTATTCTTTATTAATATATTAAGAAATTAAAAGCTGCACCAGAGTCAATCACTATCAGCATTTTTGTATGTTGTGTTTATTATCTTGACAAGTGTTCCTATAATCTGACCACAATCTTTGTTAATTGATTCAAAGGCATCGTCATCAATATAATCAGTAGCATGCAACAAGTCCAACCAATATTCCGTTTCTCTTGCTTCTTTCAAAGCTATCTTCAATTTTGAGATAAAATCTGGACGACTTTGGGCATAAATGCTTTCAGCAATATTAGCTCCAATACTTGTACCACTTCTTAAAATTTGCTTTGCCATAATATACTCATTCTTATTATTCAGGAACTTGAATAAATTAATAATTCTTATGGCGAAATTTCGTGAAAGGACAACAATAATATTGGCATTATCCATATATTTCTAATCCCTTAATTTCTTAATCTCTTAATTTCTTAATTTCTTAATTTCTTATGATTGTTTGATCGCGGTCTGGACCGATAGAGATTATCGTGATTGGAGTCTCAAGCTCTGCCTCAAGGAACTTGATGTAGTTCTTGAACTGCTGTGGGAACTCTGCCTCGCTTGTGAACTTGGTCATGTCTGTCTGCCAACCTGGGAGCTCAGCATAGATAGGCTCGATGCCTTCCTCGATAGAGAATGGGAAGTCGCGTGTCTCAACGCCGTTAACCTTGTATGCAGTACAAGCCTTGATTGTTGGGAATGTATCGAGGACGTCGCTCTTCATCATGATGAGCTGTGTCACGCCGTTGACCATGATAGAGTAACGGAGTGCTACGAGGTCAATCCAACCGCAGCGACGCTCACGACCAGTAACAGCACCATACTCATGACCGATGGCACGCATCTTTGCGCCTGTCTCGTCGAAGAGCTCTGTTGGGAATGGACCTGCACCAACACGTGTGCAGTATGCCTTCATGATACCGAACACCTCACCGATTTTGTTAGGACCGATGCCGAGACCTGTACATGCACCAGCGCAGATTGTGTTAGACGATGTTACGAATGGATAAGAACCGAAGTCAACGTCGAGCATTGTGCCCTGAGCACCCTCTGCCAACATCGACTTACCTGCCTTCAGCAGCTTGCCTACCTCATGCTCTGAGTCAACAATCTGGAACTCCTTGAGATACTCGATGCCTTCCATCCATACCTTCTCTGTCTCAGCCAGTGCAGCCTCGTCATACTTAAAGCCGAGATTTGCAAGAATTCTGAGATGGCGGAGTTTGTGAGCAGCATACTTCTGCTCAAAATTATCGAGGATATCGCCAACGCGGAGACCATTGCGTGATGTCTTGTCTGTATATGTAGGGCCAATACCCTTACCTGTTGTTCCGACCTTAGCGTCACCCTTCTGTGCCTCGTAAGCAGCATCGAGAATGCGGTGTGTAGGCATGATGAGGTGTGCCTTCTTAGAGATATGCAGACGGCTGCGGAGATCATGACCGCTTTTCTCAAGATCCTTTGCCTCGCCCATGAAGAGGTCTGGAGCAAGAACAACGCCGTTACCGATGATGTTCACCTTACCACCCTGGAAGATACCCGATGGGATAGAGCGAAGGACATACTTCTGTCCCTCAAACTCCAGTGTGTGACCAGCGTTAGGGCCACCTTGGAAACGACCTACAACATCATACTTTGGGGTCAGCACATCGACCACCTTACCTTTACCTTCGTCGCCCCACTGCAGACCGAGCAGGACATCTACTTTACCTGAATTCATAATTGGTTTATATATTTTGAATTGTTATTTGCACATAAATCGGTACAAAGTTAATAAAAAAAAATAATATACGCGCACATACACGTATATTATTAGTATTTTTTTGTAAAAGATTAAAGACAAACGCCGCGATTTTATTAAACATTTTGCGTAACGCATTTTGTTTAATGAATTTTCATGCGCTACCATCAATATGTATCACACAACCGCCTCTATCAACGTGCGTCCATTCAGTTCTACTGGTGGCAGCAGACCTGACTGTTTGGTCTTATTGAAGCAGAAACTGAGGAGGTAGCCTTCTTTTAAATCGAAGTATTCAAGGTAACGGCATAGTTGTTGCTCGCCTCGCTCGTTGTAAGCGTTGCCTCGCCATATCTTCAGTTCTATAACGTACTGCTTGCCAAGGTAATCAATAACGACATCCATTCGGTCATGGTCGCGTGTCTGTTCTTCGATGTGGTAACTGCCTATGCCGTTGATTACCGGACGCAGGTAGGTAAGGAACACTTTGCGGGCATCGTTCTCTATGAACTCGTTGTCATGATCCATCTTGTAGGTCTTGTTCATGTGATCAATGAAGCGAGCGAAAAGTCGTGGAACGTCAAGAATGCCGTCATGGATGAACTGGTTCTTGTCGGTCATGCCTTGAATAAAGTCTGCTGAGTTCTTATCCTGCGAAATAAAGTACTCGTAAAACCAGATTTCAAACATACGGCATGACACAGCAAATGCTCCATCCTGCTGCTTGACGAAGCCGAACATAAGGGCAAGGTTTGTTGCTTTGTCGTAGTAGTTGAATGAGTAGCGATAGCCATTGAATAGAATTCCTCTGATGGTACGCTCCAATTCCGGGTACTCATCCAGTTTCTTTGCAATATCATCAAACAGTGTGCTGCCCTCGGTCAATATTTTGTTCACAGCCTTCAGCACTCCGTCTTTATCCCATGTCCACTGTTCTGCATCTATAATCTGGCAGATACGGCTGACAAGGTATGGGTAGCCTGAGGTGTAGTCGCGAATCATCTGTGCAACAGCCACTTCGTCGAACGTCAATCCATGATCAGCTTTATATTCTGCAAGCATTCCAGCTATGCCATTTGCAGACAGGCTCATATCTACATCGAAAGGCACTGCAATATTCCAAGGGCTATTATACTGATGTTCATTTTCCGTACGAATCTTCAGTTTCAGGTTCTTGACGTCATAGACACCTGCGAGGATGACGGATTGGAAGGTTGGAACAACATCCCTGTTGAGGTACATCTTACGAAGCAAAGCCAAGAGTTTCAGAAATGTTGGGTAGTTGCCTGCCTGATCCACCTCGTCAATGAGAAGCATTATAGACCTCTTGTTGCGATGACAGATTGTGCTGATGAATTTAGAAAGTTCCTTTTCGGTACAGATTTCGTCATGTGCCTCTGAGAAATCACGAATAAATTCTCCGACTTCAACATCAAGACCTTCAAGAGGAATCCAGTCAAACGATTCGGCAACACGATATACAAAATTTGCATATAACTTATTTTCGTCTGCGTATGATGAATCATCCAGACCTTCAAAACTGATTTGGAAAACACAATATTCGTCCGAAAACGTGTTGCTGATTGCCTTGAGTGTGGTAGTCTTTCCATACTGCCTACCACGATTGATACAGAAATAATCTCCATTGGAAACCATCTTGCGGATGATTTCCAAACGTTCGGTGATGTCCACCATATAATGTTCTTTCGGGCGACAAGTACCCGCTGTGTTGAATCTTCTCATATCTGTCGCAAATAACATTTGACCGCAAATTTATGAAAAAATTCTCAAAAACGTGCACCCCTTTCTTGAAAACTGTTGTTTTTTATAAATCTTTATAACTTAGGTTATACCAGTCTGACATTTTCGAGTACGATTCAGTATGGTTTTGTAGGCAACCACAATTTGTTAATAACTAAAAATGGTTGACGAATAACTAAAAATGGAAGTTAAAGTATTGAGTATTTGGCGACATTTATCTACTAAATCTTTCGTTAATTAAACTATTAGTTGTACTTTTGCCGATGATAATTAAAAGTTTAGTTGATTATGAAACAGAACAAGGACATCCAGACACTGACACGTGTAGAGATGGAGATAATGACACGTCTGTGGGAGATGGAAAAGAAGTCGGCAAGTGTACGAGAACTGCTTGCGCTATACCCTGACCCCAAACCTGCTTACACCACCATCGGCACGTATATGAAAATACTAACGCAGAAGGGATTCGTAACGCCGGAGAAGCATGCCGACGACGGCAAGACATACTTCTTTCGCCCGCTGATCTCGCAGGAGGAGTATCGCCGCAGGGTGATGAAAGATGTCAAGGACACTTTCTTCGGAGGCTCGGTAAAATCGCTCGTCAGTTTCTTCATGCAGGAAGAGAAACTGGAAGAAGAGGATATCAGGGAACTAATGGAACTGATAACTCATAATTCATAACTCATAACTAACAAACATGTTCGCATACGCTATTAAATCTGCTATATACCTCAGTATAATGTACATACCGTACATGCTGATGCTAAGGAAGGAATCGTTCTTTACCTTCAACCGCATACTATTGCTATGCATACTGGTGCTATCGCTTGTACTTCCATTGTGCAACATCCACCTACTTGCATGGGATCAGAACCCTATACATCAGGGTTTGGTACAAGTCGGAATGCCTATCGTCATAACCGAAGAAGCAACACCAGCAATGCCCACCACTGATGCCCCGTTCAGTTGGATAACCTTGCTATTCTATGCGTACTTCATAGGTATGACTATCACGTTCATTTACAAGGCTATACAACTCGTCCGCCTGTTCCGATTGATACACCACGGAGTGCTATGGAAGGAGAAGCGCAACGGCGTTACCATCTATTGCCATGCCCATGGCATAGCATCTTTCAGTTGGTTCCGCACCATTGTGTTGAGCGAGAGCGACTACAATGCAAATGCCACCGAGATTATTCGCCACGAAATGGGTCACATCACGCGCCATCACTCATGGGACATCATGCTGCTCAACATAGTCCAGACAATACAATGGTGCAACCCGCTTGTCTGGATTCTCGCCTCATCCCTACGCGACGTTCATGAATACGAAGCAGACGACGCCGTATTGCGCAGCGGCGTCAATGCCCGTCAATATCAAACATTATTAATAAGAAAAGCTGTCGGCTCCAGCTCCTACACCTTTGCCAACAGCTTTAATCACAGTTTACTAAAAAAACGTATCACTATGATGTTACAAAAACGTTCAAATCCGTGGATGCGTACAAAGGCTTTGTACATCATCCCTGTGGCAGTCATCGCACTTAGTGCTTTCGCCACACCTGAGTTAAACAACCGCATCGATGCCATCGCAGACGAAGCGCCTTCGGTTATCGCCGACAAAGGTACGACAAATTCTGCTATCGTGCAAGAAAAACAGAAAGAAAATGCTGCTGAGACAGCAAACCAGCCTGCAAGCATCGGCGACTTCATACCTGTTGACGACAACGACAATCAGGACATTCTCTACCTCATTGATGGCAAAGAGACATCACGCGCTGAACTCAACAACATTCTGCCTGATAAGATTCTGAATATAACAATCGTTAAAAAAGAAGAGGACATAAGCAAAATCACTGACAAGAAAGGCATCAAAACTGTTATCCTTGTATCTACAAAAGATGGTAAGACTGAGTCAACTGCAGCATCTGACGGTAAAGCAAGCAGCGGCGAAGATCGTATGCCACGATTCCCTGGTGGCGAAAAGGCACTGATGGAGTATCTCGCTAAAAACGGCAAATTTTCAAAGGAAGCAATGAGAATTGGAGCAGGTGCCAGAGTCGTCGTAGAGTTCGTAGTTGGGAAGGACGGTACCATATCTAATGTTAAGGCAAGGAGTTTCAAGGGCAAATCTATTGACGAACCAGGCAACGACGCAGAAACGAATGCCGCTGATTACGTCAAGGCATATCAGGCAACGAAACTCGTAACCGACGAGGCAGAACGCATAGTCAGGGCTATGCCGAAATGGGAACCTGGCACAAAAGACGGCGAACCCGCCAGCATTCATTTCTATCTTCCTTTCACATTTCCCGAAGAATAACAGAAACTTCTTCTGTTTGTTAAACTGAATAATAAAAAAAAGAGCACACTGACCGCGATGGTTGGTGTGCTTTTGTGTTAATGCCACTACACCAAACGTCCCCTTCAAGGCATATAGCACAAGATTCCAATGACTAAATACGCAAAAAAACAGCTGCATAATGTAAGAAAGACATCAAAATCCTTGCATGTTTCATGTAAAATGAATAACTTTGCATCACTCAAGGAAAGGACGAGTCATAACGAACGAATTATTAATCATCAAAAGATATTCGCACAAACAAACACTTCGAATGAAAAAAACATTTACGTTTATTCTGCTCTTCCACGTGGCACTCCTCTGCAGTGCCGCTCGAATCAGCAACGAGAAGGCCATCAGTCTGGCGCAAGAGTTCATGCAGTCACGCCAGAAAGCAAACAGGAGTAAGGGCATTCGCCCCAGTGATTCCCAATTAAGCGCAACACAGCTTCTCGACGGATCCGTCGTTGCAGTCAACTCATCTGCCAATGGTTTCGTGCTCCTTTCGGGCGATGCCGACGCAGAACTTATTCTCGGCTATGCCGATCAAGGCACGTTCAGCTTCGACAATGCTCCCGACAATGTCAAGGCGTGGCTGCAGGACTATGCCGACCAGCTTAAGGCGATGGAGAACAACCCTGCCGCCAAGCAGCTCGCCAAGCAGAATACTGCTCCAAAGGCTGCCATCGAACCTCTCATTCAGACCATGTGGGATCAAACCAAACCTTACAACGACCTGTGTAGTGGATGTTTAACTGGCTGTGTAGCTACTGCTATGGCTCAGGTCATCAACTATCACAAGTGGCCTACGGGCGAGGTTGCCGCCGTAAGGGATGTT
>JAZUKC010000013.1:0-5926 GCA_045643065.1 Prevotella sp. | reverse complement strand
AGCGGCGTGGAAGTGTTCGGCAGAGGAGCGGCTGAGGTTCACATAAACGGCAGCAAGGTTCAGGACATGAACGAACTTGACCGCCTGCGCTCGGAAGACATCTTGCATGTTGACGTGGTGCAGAACCCGGGGGCTCGCTATGCTGCTTCCACAAAGGCTGTTGTGCGCATTGCAACGAAGAAACGTCAGGGCGAAGGTTTCTCTTTCGTAGAAAATGCGGGCGGAATCTACCGTTACGGATGGGCTGGAACAAACAATCTCGACGTGAACTACCGCACTGGAGGACTTGACATCACGGCTTCCATCTGGGGTGGCATCTACGGCCATAACCGTGGCAACCAGTCTAACGACATCACCTACATCATCGGCGACGACCATTACCTCGGCAGCAGTACGCAGGACGCAAAGCATCGTTGGTCGGGTTATTCGCCACAGATTCAGCTGAACTATATGGTGAACGAGAACCACTCGTTCGGCGCCTACTACAAATGGGACCACAACACGCATAACAAGCGCAGCGGATGGTTCCTGATGAAGAACTTCAAGAACGGCACGCCTACCGAGGACATGCTGAGCAATTTGGACGGCGACGGTAACAGTCGCAAGCATATCTTTAACGCTTACTACAACGGAAAGGTCGGCAATCTCTCTATCGACTGGAACATCGACGGACTTTTCATGAACGGCAATGACTTCCAGTCAACCGGTGAGAATACCACATATCACGACGGCAGACCTCAAACCCAGAACAACGTCTCTTATTCAACTCCAAATAGCAATGACTTTTGGGCAACAAAGCTTATCCTCTCCTATCCTGTTTGGAAGGGCAATCTCTCTGTAGGAACGGAGTATTCGCATACCAGTCGCAATAGTCGCTATAACCTTGATAGCGAGAAGGAAGTGGCAGTGACAGGTAGTGACACCGACATCAAGGAGTCGTCAACAAGCGCTTTCTTTGAGTATGGCAGACAGTTCGGCAGATTCTTCGCACAGGCAGGTGTTCGCTACGAGTATCTCTCGAACGACTACTACAACTTCGGCAAGCACGACGACGAGGTTTCTCAGTCATACGGCGACTGGTTCCCAACTCTTACGCTGAGTTACCGCGCAAAGAGCAATGTGCAGCTCTCGCTCTCTTATCGCAAGGACATCGACCGCCCGAACTACGATAACCTCTCAAGTTCCATCATCTACATCAACAAGTACAGTTACCAGAGCGGAAATCCTTATCTGAAGCCTATCTACACTGATAACATCGTGCTTAACACTGCCTATAGATGGATGAATGCTTCGGTAACTTACCAGCGCATAAAGAACGACATCGTCTTGCAGACAATGCCATATCCGGGCAGCACTGACCCTATGGTGAGCCTTATCCGTCCGGAGAACAGCTGCGATCCGTATAACCGTTTGATGTTCATCCTTTCTGGTCGTCCTCAGATTGGCATTTGGCACCCAATGTGGCAGGCATCCCTTGTGTTGCAAAACTATAAGTCAATCACTCTCGACGGCACGATGACAACGCTCAATCGTCCATACGTTTGGGCTGGTTGGAACAACGACTTTGTGCTTCCTCACGACTGGCGCTTAAATGCCAATGTGAACATCACGACCAAGGGCGACTACATGACCTATCGCATGACACGCAACACCGTGAACACGAACCTCGGCATACAGAAGGATCTCAACACCCGTTCTCTCGGTAAGTTCACCTTCGACATCCGCTGCTACGACCCTTTCAACATCCAGAAAACATCAAACATCGTCTATGGCATCCGTCAGATAGAATCATGCAGCAAGGCTATGCGCACTTTAACCCTTGACATCACATGGCGCTTCAACGAGGCACAGAAGAAGTATCGTGGAACTGGTGCGGGAGAAAGCCAGAAGAAGAGAATGTAAGTAACAAACGAAAAAAAACTCAAACAATGAAAAGAATTGTAGCAATAGTAGTAGCCAGCATCTGAATGGGGGACTTTTGGGGAAAGCATGAACGCGTGATTCATCATTAAGTGGAATAAATCATAATGTAATTGGTTTACGCAAACACCAGTTTCCAACGAGTTCATAATTGACTCCAAGGATCTGGCGTTTGCGGATTACTTCATCCCAATCCTTCTGTCAGAAATTTCCTTAGGTGTAAATGCGTAACTCCATTGTCGTCGGCCCTAGTGACAAACGGTGTCAGTGAAATGACGTACTTCGGGTAATTGTCCTTAATGGCATGCAGGTTGTCAAACTCACGGTCGTAGGTCGTGCTGTCGGCAATGATGTAACTTGCTTGAACGTAAGCGCGCTGTCCACCTGGCTTCGTGCATACGAAATCTATCTCGCCTGCTTGTAACTGTCCTACGTTTACTTGGTAGCCAAGGCGAATAAGATGGTTGTAGATGACATTCTCTATGACCTTCTCGATGTCACCCTCGCGAGTTCCACCTGCAAGTGCGTTGCGAATACCATTGTCTTCAAAGTAATATTTGTCGTTGCTTTCAAACAGACGCTTGCCGTGAATGTCGTAGCGGTTCACCTTGTGGAGCATATAGGCATCACACAGGAACTTTACATAATTGGTTATAGCCGTAGTGGTAATTTTCTCGCCTTGCGACTTCATGTATTTTGCTATGCTGTTAGCAGAAATGATTTTGCCCGTATTGTCAGCAAGGAATCGCACAAGATTCTCCAGGAAAGGCACATTGCGAATCTGGTTGCGCATGATAACGTCCTTCAGAAGCACCGTGTTGATCACATCCGTCTGATATTCTCGTGCATCCTGCTCGTCCAAACCATATCGAACCAAACCTGGAAGCCCCCCCAGCTGGATGTACTTGCCCAAAGCCTCGTCGCCGTCTGTGAGGTTGTGAAACACAAGAAACTCCTCATAGCTCAGTGCCTGAATGTAAATTTCCTTGTATCGCCCACCTATCTTCGAACTGAGATCGCTGCTGAGCATTTTGGAGTTGCTTCCAGTGATAACCAGTTCTATGTCTGGTTCTTCGTAATAGCTTCGTACGCTCTTCTCAAACTCCTCTATGTCCTGTATCTCATCAACGAGAACATAGTTCATCTTGCCTTCATCGCGACGTTCGTCTATGTAAGCATTGAGATCGTGGTAGTTCCTGATTTCATCATACTCCTTCTTCTCCTTATTTATATAAATGATGTTGTTATCGGAGTTTGCTGATACTTTATCCCTGAACAGACGCAACACAAAACTTTTGCCAACTCGTCGTTGACCAGTCAGAATTATTATGGTGTCCTTGCCAAGATATCTTTCTATTTTATCAATATACTGCTGTCGTAATATTATCTCCATTTTATCTTTTATACTTGAATTATTTTGCAAAAATACATATTTTATCTTGTATAAAAGATAAAATTGTAGAAAAACGCATTTTTATTGATTATAATTAACATAATTGACTCCAAGAATCTGGCGTTTGCGGCTTTAGCCGAAAAACTTTCAACTGATTCAACTACTCTACACTCTAAACACTTAACTTTTCAACTAAGAGGAGCTTGCGAAACATGAATAATGACTAAAAATACATAAATTTTGCACAGAAATGAAGATTGTCCTTCTTTTCTGTGCATTTTTTTTATAATTTTGCACATCTACTTAAAAGAAAAATGAAAATGATCAGAAAACTTTTATCATCAATCCTCCTTGTCGCCCTCGCTGCCATTCCTGCCATGGCACAGGACGATAATTTCAGCATCGACATTGAGACTAATTCCAAAGAAGCATTCGAAATCAATCAGCTCGCTGCCCAATACCTGGCAAACGGTCAGCATTTTCTGCTGAAAAAACTCTACGACGAGAAAGCAGATTCGCTTGTTCCTATGGTGCGTGCATACTCCGAGGCAGAACTGCTGCCTACATTCAACCGTAACGAAGAGGCAATACCTGCCCTCCGCCATTTCATAAACGAGCATCGAAGCGAGATTCCTACTGGGCTTCTGCTAAACAGCTTCGGTACAGCCATTGTCTGCGCAGAGATAATTGGCAATTACGCCGAGGCAAGAGACATGGCTGCTAATGTTGCCGGAATGTTGAAGCAAGCAGGTGCACCCGACAATTACATCCAACATTTCACCAGATACTATAACACGAACGCCATTTTTGCCACATTGCCATCACAGACCATTGAGAGGAAAAAGACTGAATGCCAGATACCTTTCTTCATAAAGACAATTGGCAAAAAAGGTGGACACAACATGGTTGTCAACGGAACCGTCAACGGCACGCCCATGGAAATGATCTTCGACACTGGTGCTGGCTGCTCAATGATTTCGCGCAGAAAAGCTGAGGAGATTGGTCTGCGAATGTCTGATGCCACCGTAAGCATTGACGCTGGCGGTAGCGTGAACGCGGTTTACGGCACTATCGATTCGCTCGTTGTTGGCGACCTTGTATATCGCAATGTGCTTTGTGCAGTAAATGATTTCAAGACCGGCAATGCCGAAGCCGATAGCATAATAAAGGATGTGGACATGATTCTGGGCTTGAACGTGATGCGTCCTTTGCAAGAATTCACTTTTGATTTCGATGCCAACGCCATCATCATCCCATCTGTACCCCGCAACTTCCCAACACCCAATATGCGCCAGCACATACAGTCACGCTTGCTCAAACTGAACTTCACGCACAACGGTATGCCGATTGATGCCACTCTCGATAGCGGATTTGCCAGCACTATTGAACTTGACAGTAATTTCCTTGAAGCAAACAAAGAGGAAGTCATGGCAAATGGCGAAGAGATAGAGGACCGAATATCAGGTCTCGCAGGTGTTTCTATCCAAAAGAAATACAAGCTGAAGGATTTCAGTTTCCGTCTCAACGACACCGATTACTCCGTGGCAAAAGCTAACGTGGCCACAAAAGTCAGCGAAGAACACAGCGCCATTGAGACCAATCTCTTCGGGCTTGACGCCATGCGCACCTTCCGCCGCGTAATCATCAGCCTCAAAGACTGCTACGTGGGACTGGAAAAGTAAAAAGTGAAAATTGAAAATAAAAAATGTAGGGCGAGGACTTCCGAAAATCCTCGCCCTATATTATAGTCCCCCCTCAAAAGTTGATCTTATTCTCCCTCCCTTTTGGGGGAGGGCTTTTTATTTCCCCGCATTCGCCCAAGGCTGTGCTTCAACCTTGATAGGCTGTCCCATGCAGGAAGCGTCCTTGTCCTGAGCGTCAAGCTTGAAGAGCATGATGTTGTTGTTCTTCTTTGTGCAAGGAGTCCATTCGCCGTTCTTCACATTGCCGTTAGGATTGCCATACTTAGCAAAGTTTGTCCAGGCAGTAAGCATACGCTCTGAGAGGTCCCAGTCGCCCTTTGCCCATGGTCGCCAGCAGTGCTTCAGCGACTTGAACACATACCAGAGGTCTGCGGAGTGGAACGCACCCTTCAGCACATTCGGTCTGCCATCTGTAGGCAATGGACGCGCAAATTCGTAAGCCCAGACAGGGTGATGGCCAACCTCCTCACGGTTGTAGCAGAACTCTGGAATACCGTTTGCCACGAAGCCGAGGTCGTTCATTGTGAAACCTATCATGTAAGGAATATCAGCCAGCGAACCGTCAACAGCAGCTTCATCGAAACTCTTCTTGCAAACATGGCCGTCAACGATTGGAGCGAGTGGCATGCGAGCCTGTTCGCCCGTTACGGCAGAATAGTGCGTGCCTACGGTGTGAACAGTTTCTGTCGAAGCCCTGCGCATCTTCTCAAGCGTGTTGATGCCTGCCCAGTCAAGGATCTTCTTGTTCATCTGCTCTGCACCTTCGAGCGTCATGCCCATTCCTCTGCCAGCAGCCGCAGGAGCAAGACCACCGGCACTCATGATGATAGCCTTGTGGAAAAGACCGCGGGCAAGAGGCGACTCACAGAGAGTTCTCACGCTACCGCCACCAGCACTCTGACCGAAGATT
>JAZUKC010000012.1:0-26153 GCA_045643065.1 Prevotella sp. | reverse complement strand
TCATTGTTCACACCGAGACCTATTTGTGTTGCAACGTCGGTGACAACAAGACAACCGAGGTAACTTCGGACTCTTTTCGGCTCAAAGTGTCAGTTTACTCGGTCACAATGCCCGCATTGCTCCCTCCCTCACTAACACTTTGATCTCGAAAATAGCCTCGAAATATGACAAAGCTAATTAATAGAACCCACCTTTATATATTTTTCCTTGCTTTACCATACATGTATTCTTTTTATATTCAATATTACGCCATAACGTGGTTATGTTATAGTTGTTATCGCAATAGTCGCTTGCAAAGATACCGCTTGTCTGCGTAAAATTCAAATTCATATTCCCCCTCCCTAATAACGGGAGGGGGTAAGGGGGTGGGTCTTTTTTATCTTGCACTTACGTACTTATGCAGTGTAGCACGTACGGCACCAGGGCCAGCATAGAGTTCCTTTACCATGCCCTCAATCTGCTCACCGAGACCTGCCTCATAGAGGTCAAGCCCGAAGACATCCTTGCGGGTGTAGAGCTGACGGAGGCATGACCAATCCTGCTCAGGCTTACCGATCTCCAACGGTGCAACGATGGCCTGGAGTTCTGCAAGCATTGGGTCTGGTGATGGCTCAAATGCTTCGCCGTTGTCCTTTATACCTTTTAAATAACGTGCGTAGCCTGCGAGAGTGAGAGGGATGAGGACGAGATTGCCCATGTCAAGACCACGAGCCACGTACTTCTTGATGGTCTCACCGAAACGGATAGGCAACTTCTGACTGGTGTCCATAGAGATACGCTGTGGAGCGTCAGGCATGAATGGGTTAGGGAGACGCTTCATGATGACATCACCGATGAACTCGTATGGATTAAGAATGCCTGGATCGGTAACTACTGGCATCGACTCAATGTAACCAATCTTCTGGATGAATGGACGGAGGTCCTCATCTGCCATCTCTGCAGAGATAAGCGTATAGTCGAGCATGCGGCCGTAGATAGACATTGCTGTGTGCAGAGGGTTGAGGCAAGTTGTAACCTTCATTGTCTCTACCTGGTCAACGGTCTCACGAGTTGTGTAGAGTGCACCGCCAAGGTCGAGTGGTGGACGGCCGTTGGTGTAGTTGTCTTCAATAACAAGATACTGTACCTCTTCTGCATTGACGAATGGTGCAGTGAAGGTGTGCTTCTCGGTCTCTATGTAATCGTTGTCCTCAAAACCATCGGCAGCAAGCATCTCCTTCACCTTTATGTGAGGGCGAGGAGTAATCTTGTCAATCATTGACCAAGGGAATGTAATCTTCGCCTCATCCTTCAGGTATGCCAGGAACTCAGCAGGAGCAATGCCGTCAGCCACCCAGCGCTCAGCATATGCCATGATGCCAGCCTTCACCTTGTCGCCGTTGTGCGAACAGTTGTCCATAGACTGAACGGTCAGTGGCAATGCACCAGCATTGTAGCGTTCAAGGAGCAGTGCGCAGACCTTACCCATAGCGAATACAGGAGTGAGACCGCGTGCCAGGTCAGCATCGTTGTATGTATAACCCTTCTCGGTGATGGTGAACGAAATCATCTGCAGAGTAGGGTTCTGGAATATCTCTACAAGACGCTTCCAGTCATCAAACTGATAGTCAGCCTTCAGCGACTCTGTAACAGAAGCTATAACTTTCTTTTCGATAGTACCGTTTGAACAAAGCGAAACGGCGAGCGAAAGATTATTGTATGGAGTGTAAGCTTTGTCGATGACCTCATAGTCGAATGTCTCTGCCACGATGACGCCACGGTCATACTTTCCAGTGTTGAGAGCATCGTTGAGTATGGCAGCAGGGAATGCGCGGAAGATGTTGCCGCCGCCGAAGTGAACCCAAGTAGGTTCGTCATGTGTTTTCTTTGTCACAGCAGCGATGTCAAACTGTGGCAACTGATATCCTTTCTCTTTCCATTCGGCAGCATTGAAACTGCCCGAAGACAAATCTGTAAGTTTCATTATGATTAGGTTTATGGTGTTTGGGAAAAACGTTCAGAAATTAAAAAAAAGGCACTATCCATGTGGACAGTGCCTTAGTTGTTATCTCAAAGGGGGAATGCCCAATAAGTGGATTAGAGAGCTGCGTTGAGCTCAGCACCAGCTTTGAACTTAACCACCTTCTTAGCCTCAATCTGGATCTTCTCCTTTGTTGCTGGGTTGATGCCTTCGCGAGCAGGACGCTCGTTAACAGCGAAAGTACCGAAACCAACGAGTGCTACCTTGTCATTTGCTGCAAGAGCATCCTTGATAGCTACGAGTGTAGCCTCGAGAGCCTTCTTTGAGTCTGCCTTTGTAAGACCTGCGTTAGCTGCAATCTTCTCGATTAATTCTGTCTTGTTCATAATTGTTTTTGTTTATTAATAAATAAATGTATTGTCTATAAGTGTCAATTGTACTTTAATCTTTTGCAAATTTACATCTAAAGTTTCAGAAAACAAACAAAAAACTCAAAAAAGTTATTAAAATCAGCGAAAAAAGTGTGTTTTTCATTATATTTCAAGGTTTTTCGCTACTTTTTTAGTACTTTTGTCGCCCAAATAATTAAAATGTAACTAATTTAGAAATGAATCAGATACCAACAATAACAAAGAATCTGCTGATTATTAACGTGCTGGCATTCCTTGCTTACTTTGTCTTAAGTACAAGGGGCATTGACCTGAATAATATATTCGGTTTGCACTTTATCATGGCTGATGATTTCCGTCCATGGCAGTTGATAACATATATGTTCATGCATGGTGGGTGGTCGCATCTGTTTTTTAATATGTTTGCGCTATGGATGTTCGGTTGCACCATTGAGAATGCCTGGGGACAGAAGCGCTTCTTGTTCTATACTTTGGCATGTGGAGTGGGCGCTGGATTGTTCCAAGAGGCTGCTCAGTTCATTGAGTATGCCGTGCAGGGACTTGCTGCTTACGATATGGCGAGTACCAGTTATGGCACGATGCCGATGTCCATGTATCTGAATATGTGGAACACCGTTGGTTTCTCAGGTGCTGTATATGGCATTCTGCTTGGCTTCGGTATGACCTATCCGGAACAGCGTATCTTTATTTTTCCGTTCCCTGTACCTATCAAGGGCAAGTGGTTCGTCTGCATATACGCAGCCATCGAGTTGTTCTCTGCCATGGGCACATCCAACGACGGCGTGGCGCACGTAGCCCATCTTGGCGGTATGGTCATCGGATTCTTCATCATACGCTATTGGAAACAGCAGTATCGTAACAACAATGGATTCCGTGGATGGGATGGATATGAAGTAGGTACGCGCGTAAGTGTGTGGGAGAAAGTGCGCCGTTGGTTCAAGAAAATGACAGAAACGACGAACAAGCCTAAGCACGACAACTATGACAAGTCTGAGCGTAGCAATAGCAATAAGCAGCAAGACGACATGCAGCGCATACTCGACAAGATAAAGCGAAGCGGCTATGACTCGCTTACGGCTGAGGAAAAACGAAAGTTGTTTGATAGAAAATAGAGGAGACGGTAGTAGTGATAAAGAAAATAACGCTCAGACTATTGCTCTGGATAAATATCATGATGTCTGTCGGACTGCTTGCAACCGGTTATTCCGGTGCTATCAATCCGACGGACTATAAGTATTTGTCCTTGATAGGCTTTTCGTTCCCTCTATTTCTGATTGCTACTGTTGCTTTTCTCTTGCTGTGGGTAATCGTCAAGTGGAAGTATGCGTTTGTGCCTGTTCTTTCCATGATTCTTGCCTATTCGCCAATAATGACGTACCTTCCGCTGAACTTTTCATCCAATGGATTCGATGAGAGTCTTGATTCGAAAGGCGACGATGTGCTTAAGGTCCTGTCCTTTAACATCCTCGGATACAATTTGGAAGATGCACCAGAGGATGAACCAAACCCGATTCTTGAATACCTGATAAACAGCGATGCTGATGTTATCTGTGTTCAGGAGTATGCTCGTCATGGCAGTTTGGATTCGCTGTACTGTATTCTGGAAGATAAGTATCAGCATAGCGATACGATACATTCTGACGGATATGAGAAAGGTTCTGATATTGTGGGCATATACAGCCGATACCCAATTCTGCACAAAGAACACATCCCGATTTATACCCGTGGTAACTCGCTTGGTGTCTTTGACTTGATGATAAATGGCGATACAGTCCACGTCATCAATGCCCACCTTGAGACAGTAGGCATGTCTATGGAGCAGAAGGCGCAGTTCTCAGAGATAGTACATGGCAAGCAAGACCGTAGCGATGTGAAGTCTGGCTCCAAACTGATAGTCCAGAAGCTTGCGAACTCTGCTGCTGTGCGTGCGCCACAGGCAGATGCCATAAGTGAGTATATACACCGGCATAATGGTGAACGCATCCTTTTCTGTGGCGACATCAATGACCACCCATTGTCCTATGTGCATAATGTCATTGCCCGCCAGCTTACTGACTGCTACCGTGAGGTCGGCTTCTGGGTAGGATATTCATTCCAGTACAACTCGATGTATGTGAGAATCGACAATATTATGTGTTCAGAGCATTACGAACCATTGTTCTGCAAAGTGGATAAAAGTGTCAATTTGTCAGATCATTTCCCCGTTTATTGCTATTTAAGGACAAAAAAGCGGACAGAATAGCGCGTATTTTGCTCGTTTATAAAAAAATAACTCAGAATTTTCTTTTATTTAAATAAAAATAACTAACTTTGCACGCGTATTGTGTTTTATTGCAAACAAAAAACAAAAAATATATAATAAAAAAATGCAAAACAAAGGAATTGTAATCGTTACAGCAGTCTTCCTGACACTGGCGAGTATCTTCTACCTTTCTTTCTCTGTAGCAACAAACTACTATGATGGTAAGGCAAGCGAGATTAAGGACCCAATTGCTCAGCAGGACTACAAGGATTCAGTGAAGTACCTGGGTATCTACACCTACCAGAAGTGTCTTGAGACACAGATTGGTCTTGGTCTTGACCTTAAGGGTGGTATGAACGTTATCCTCGAGATTAGCGTACCTGACGTTATTGACGTACTCGCTGACCACAAGTCAGACGCAGCCTATCAGAAGGCTCTGTCTGAGGCTAAGAAAGAAGAAGAGACAAGTCAGTCTGACTTTATCTCACTGTTCATCAAGGCTTATCAGAAGAATGCACCAGGCCATCGCCTGGCAGAGGTCTTCGCTACACAGCAGCTCAAGGGTAAGGTTTCTACTCAGAGCACAGACGCTGAGGTAGAGCGTGTACTTCGTGAGGAGGTAAAGGCCGCTATTAACAACTCTAAGAATGTTGTTACCAACCGTATCGACAAGTTTGGCGTTGTTCAGCCTAACATCCAAATGTTGGAAGGCCAGGATGGTCGTATCATGGTTGAAATGCCAGGTGTACGCGAACCAGAGCGCGTTCGTAAGCTTCTTCAGGGTTCTGCAAACCTCGAGTTCTGGGAGACATACAATTCTCAGGAGGTAATGCCATACCTGCAGCAGCTCAACCAGCGCCTTGCTAACGGCGAACCTGCTCAGGCAGATACTACTGCAGCTAACAAGGAAGTAGCAGAGGCTGAGGTTAAGGATACAACAGCAGCTGAGGCACAGCCTAAGTTCAAGATTAACAAGGACGAGGCAACTGCTGACGCAGGTGTTGCTGCTAACAATGGCAAGACAACAGACGCACAGGTTGAGGCAGCAAAGAAGAAGAATCCTCTCTTCGCTGTATTCCAGCCAACAGGTGCTAACTCACTCTCTCTCGTAGGTTATGCAAACGTTCGTGATACAGCATATATTAATAAGGTGCTGAATACAGCAGAGGCAAAGCAGATCATCCCATCTGATTGTCGCCTGCTCTGGAGCGCTAAGCCAGCTGATGGCCTTAACGCTAAGAACGTATTCGAGCTCCACGCTCTGAAGGTTACAACATCTACAGGTCGTGCTCCACTGGAGGGTGACGTTATTGTAGATGCAAAGGATGAGTTCGATGAGATGGGTCACCCATGTGTATCTATGCAGATGAACTCTGAGGGTGCACGTCTTTGGGCACAGCTCACAAAGGCAAACATCGGTAAGGCTATCGCAGTCGTTCTTGATGGCGTAGTTTACACATCACCACGTATCCTTTCTGAGATTGACGGTGGTAACTCACGCATCACTGGTAACTTCACTGTTGAGGACACCAAGGACTTGGCTAACACTCTGAAGTCTGGTCGTATGCCAGCACCTGCACGTATCGTACAGGAGGAGGTTGTAGGTCCTACACTCGGTGCTCAGTCTATCCAGCAGGGTCTTATCTCGTTCATCATCGCCTTCGTTCTGCTCTGCATCTACATGATTATGATGTACGGCTTCATCCCAGGTATGATGGCAGACGGCGCACTTATCGTCAACCTGTTCTTCACAGGTGGTATTCTCGCATCGTTCCAGTCAGCTCTTACCATGCCAGGTATCGCAGGTATCGTCCTGACTCTCGGTACTGCAGTGGATGCTAACGTGCTTATCTACGAGCGTATCAAGGAAGAGATGAAGAAGGGCCTTGGCATTAAGGAAGCACTTCAGGCTGGTTACAGCAATGCTTTCTCAGCTATCTTCGACTCTAACCTCACCTCTCTCATCACAGGTATCATCCTTCTCACCATCGGTACAGGTCCAATCAAGGGCTTCGCAACTACTTGGATCATCGGTATCATCTGCTCATTCTTCACAGCAGTATTCCTTACACGTATCGTTTATGAGAACCGCCACGCAAAGAACAAGTGGACTAACCTTTCATTCTCAACAGGTATCAGCAAGAACCTGCTGCAGAACACAAAGATCCACTTCATGTCTATCTACAAGCGTTCGTTCACAATTTACGGCATTGCAATCGTTGCTTTCATCGCTTCGTTCGCAATTCGCGGTCTCAGCCAGTCTATCGACTTCACCGGTGGTCGTAACTATGTTGTTGCATTCGAGAAGGCTGTAGAGCCAGAGGCAGTACGTCCTGTTCTCGCTGAGGCATTCCAGGGCGCTAATACATCAGCTCTCGCTATCGGTACAGACGGTAAGACACTCCGTGTTTCTACCAACTATAAGATTGAGTCTAACAGCCCAACTGTTGACGACGAGTGTGAGACAATCCTCTACAACGCACTGAAGAAGGGCGGTTTCGTTAACCAGGCTAACGTTGAGTCATTCAAGAACCCAGACGTTCGTGAGGGTGGTTCAATCATCTCTTCACAGAAGGTAGGCCCTTCAGTAGCTAAGGACATCCTCTGGGGTGCTATCTGGTCAGTGCTGATCGCTCTTGTAGCTATCTTCATCTACATCCTCGTACGTTTCCGCAACCTCGCATTCTCTGTAGGTTCTATCGTTGCTCTTGCTGTTGATGCTCTCGTAGTTATAGGTTGCTACTCTATACTCTACGACATCGTACCTTTCTCTCTCGAGATTGATCAGACCTTCATCGGTGCTATCCTGACAGTGATTGGTTACTCTATCAACGATAAGGTGGTTGTATTCGACCGTATCCGTGAGAACCTCAAGCTTCATCCAAAGCAGGAACTCCAGATCACATTCAACTCATCTATCAACCAGACACTCGCTCGTACCGTAAATACTTCGATTTCTACATTGCTCGTGCTGCTCTGTATCTTCATCCTCGGTGGTGATTCGATCCGCAGCTTCTCATTCGCAATGATCCTCGGTGTTATCTTCGGTACACTTTCTTCAATCTTCGTAGCTGCTCCAGTTGCATTCCTTACACTGGGCCGCAAGATTCAGGATTTGACAGTTTCTGAGGAGGAGCAGTAATCTTCCTTCAATGCAATAAAGAAAAGGCACAGAGAGTTTTCTGCTCTTTGTGCCTTCTTCTATATACGCATAATTGTCCTGCTGGTGCTCCTTCTGCTGTTTGCTTATAAGCTATATGATGACGATAGATGAACAAAAAAGGCAAAAAACTTGCATAATCAAAACAAAATATGTAATTTTGTCATCTGAATATAACACCCCAGCGTAAGCAGTGGCATGACCATCAGCCTATGGCATTGCAAGGATAAAAAGCGAAACTCCCCATGCTTATGCATGGAAACATAACATACAGTAACAGATGAAGATGAAACAAACCATTACAAAAAGCATTCTTTTAGCATTGTTTGCCTGCTTGTTTGCATCGCTGGAGTCACAAGCTCAGTACAGAGACGACCTTGACGACTTCAACTATTCCTACACGCAGCAGTTCTATTTCAATCTTGACAAGTCCAACATTGACGAGACCTTAGGCGACAATGCGCAGGCTATTGACTCCATTCTTTACAAGCTTCGCGACCTGAAGAAGTCAAACGCCCGCAACATACGCATTCGCGTTATTGGCAGTGCATCACTCGAAGCATCCGATGCCTATAACCAGAAGTTGGCCACAAGCCGTTCAAACAACGTCGTAAACTACCTTCGCCGCTTCCGTCTGACCAATGATGTCGATATGTACACTGTCGATGGCCTTTACGACTGGACAGTGCTTCGCGACAAGGTGGCACAGTCCGACTGCCCATACCGTCAGGAACTGCTCAACATTCTGCACGTGCCAAGCAGCTATATGAATATCAGCGACCGTAAGCAGCGTATCAAGGACCTCGGCAATGGAGCAGCATACGAATACATTGACCGTAATTTCTTCCCATTCATGCGCTATGCCAGCATCCGCATTACTGCCGATGTCACAGAAACACGTGTGGAGACCACGATGGTTTACGATACCATTTATACAGAAGTAGAGAAGCCTGCGCGTAAGTTTATGGTGGGCGTACGCACCAATCTGCTCTACGATGCAGCAGCGCTTCCTAACATCGGCCTTGATGTCTATCTGTCAAAGCATATCTCCCTCGGTGTCAACTGGATGTATGCCTGGTGGAAGTGTGACCATCGCAATATCTATTGGCGTGACTATGGAGGCGATGTTCACCTCGACTATTGGTTTGATCCGACCCTCAAATGGTCAGGACACCACCTCGGCGTGTATGGACAGATGCAGACCTTCGACTTCGAGTGGAAGAAGAGAGGCTACCAGATGCCTAAGTGGGGATGGGGTGCAGGCCTTGACTATGGTTACTCTTTCTGGCTTGCAAAGCACCTGAGCCTTGACCTGAACATAGGCGTCGGCTACCTGACAGGCAAGTATCATGAGTACCTTCCTGACCCTTCTGTCAATAAATACTATCGCGACGCTACCAAGACCTTGCATTGGATAGGTCCAACCAAGGCAGAAGTCTCTCTCATTTGGAAGATTGGACGTGAGTAAATAGACCTAATTATAACATTAAAACATACAAACGGATGAACAGAATATACAGAACGATGTTGTCAGCGCTATTGCTTCTTGCTGTCGTTGCGCTCTCGTCATCGTGCGATCATAAGGCACTTTACGAGCGTATGCCTGTTGGCACAGAGCGTAAAGTGCGCCTAAACATCGACTGGTCGCAGCTTGAGACAGCCGACGATCTGCCTTCAAGCATCATCGTTGCCTTCTATGACAAGGCGACAGGAGAATGTGAGAAGTTTGAAATCAAGCATGATGAGGAATCAAAAGAACTGAAAATACCATCAGGCGAGAAGCATATCTACATCTATAACAGTGACGATGCAAGCTTTACAGGCTACTCTTCTGACAAAAGCTACGGAGAAAATTTCCTCATGAGCAAGCCATATTATGGTATCAACAAGCTCTATTTCTACTCTGCCGATGTTACCATCAACGCCCCAGAAGTAGGCGTAGCAGACGATGTTCAGATACTTGACGTCAAACCAGCCTGTGCTACGCCACACGTCAACATTACCCTTCGTGGCATAGAAAAACTGCAGAAGCACGTCAAGTCGTGGGTGGTTACACTCTCAGGTATGCAGCCTGCCTACTATCCTTACAACAATGCGATTGCTCAGCTGCCATCTGTCTTCCTGCGTTCCGATATGAAACCATCAAGCGACGGACTCACCCTGTCTGCCGACATCCGCACTTTCGGTTTCCATCCTTCTGCCTATGAGGAAGATACACCAGCCATTCTCTATCTCCATGGTGTAGCAAACGACCAGACCACCGTTGACTTAATGCTCAACATCATGCCTCAGGTGCGTGCTTCCGAACAGTTGTTCAACCACGTCTATGTCATCATTGCCGACATTGAGGAGATGGAACCAGTCGATGTGGTTGGATAGATAGTAAAACAGAAATCACAAAACTCAAAAACGAATACAGATGAAGCTTTGGTCTAAAGGATTTGAAATAAACAAGGAAATAGAGCGTTTCACCGTCGGCCGTGACCGCGAAATGGACCTCTATCTTGCCAAGTATGACGTTCTGGGCTCAATGGCCCACATCACGATGCTTAACAGCATTGGTCTGATTGAGAACGAAGAACTGCCACAACTGCTGGCAGAGCTAAAGAATATCTATAAGGTATGCGAGAGCGGTGACTTCGTTATCGAAGACGATATCGAGGATGTCCACTCACAGGTGGAACTCATGCTCACCCGCAAGCTTGGCGATATGGGCAAGAAGATACACAGCGGACGCTCAAGAAACGACCAGGTACTCGTTGATCTTAAACTCTTTACGCGTGCCGCACTGCGCGAAATCGTCAGCGAGACAAAGTCGCTCTTCGACGAACTTATTAAGAAATCAGAACTCTACAAGAACGTTCTGATGCCGGGATACACCCACCTTCAGATAGCCATGCCTTCTTCTTTCGGCCTTTGGTTTGGTGCATACGCAGAGTCACTCTGCGACGATATGCTCTTCCTTCAGGCTGCTTACAAGATGACAAACCGCAATCCGCTTGGTTCGGCTGCAGGCTATGGCTCGTCGTTCCCACTCAATCGTCAGATGACGACTGACCTCCTCGGCTTCGATTCCATGAACTATAACGTTGTCTATGCACAGATGGGACGCGGCAAGATGGAGCGAAACGTGGCGTTTGCCATGGCAAGCGTGGCAGGCACAGTTGCAAAGATGGCGTTCGATGCGTGCATGTTCAATTCGCAGAACTTCTCGTTCGTCAAGCTCCCTAAGGAGTGTACCACCGGTTCTTCGATAATGCCACATAAGAAGAACCCTGATGTTTTCGAGCTGATTCGTGCTAAGTCAAACAAGCTGCAGTCGCTTCCACAGCAGGTAATGCTCATCATGAACAACCTGCCAGTAGGCTATTTCCGCGACCTTCAAATCATAAAGGAAGTGTTCCTTCCTGCCTTCGACGAACTGAAAGACTGCCTTGCTATGGCGGCATACATCATCAACCGCATGGAAGTGAAGGAAGACATCCTCGACAACCCTATGTACGATGCCATTTTCTCTGTCGAAGAGGTAAACCGTCTGGCAGCCGAAGGCATGCCTTTCCGTGATGCTTACAAGAAGGTTGGCCTTGATATAGAGGCAGGAAACTTCACTCCTAACAAGGATATCCACCATACTCACGAGGGTTCAATTGGCAATCTCTGCAACGATCGCATACAGTCGCTCATGGACCAGACTCTGTCAGGCTTCAACTTTGAGCGTGTTGACGCTGCAGTAGAAAAACTTCTCGCAGAGTAACTCCATCATTCGCTTACGTTTGCCCATAATTGCAGTAGCATTTTTGTGTTATTGCAGTTATGGGCAAATTTGTTTTTTTTCCTTGTTCGTAACTAACAACTAAGGTCCACTGTTCTCTTTATCCTGCCTTCAGGCAGGACAAACTTGTTTGAAACTCGTATGAAGTTAATAGAATTTCGTCCATTTTGCGCTATTGCAAAACACCCCAAAATGCTGTTGATTATGTGTATTTTTAAGCGTTAGTGTAACAAGCTGATATTCAGAGGTATAGCAAGGGGTAAACTAAAAGGTATTGAAACGCAAGGTGAATCAATAGAAAACGCAAGGTGAATCAATAGGAAACGGAGGGTGAATCAATAGGAAACGGTTGACGAATTGCTATGTTCTTTGTTGACGGTCGTCCAGAATTACGTTTCAAACCCAAAGTGGAACCCTTGCGTTTTTGTTTCGTTGAACTGTAAACGTAAATGAGAGGAAACCATGTCGTAGCAACATGATTTCCTCTCATTTTTGTATTTGTCCGTTCGGCAGTAAGCTGCAAACTTTTATTGTCCTCCTTCCCTCGGGAAGAATGGGAAAGGGACTCGCTTTTTTACTGCATCTTTACGCCGTTTGTGTTGTACTCAACGCCCTTGTTGAGGATAACAACCTTGCCGTCCTTAACAAACTTGTAATCAGACTTTTGCGCGTTTACAGTAGCTTCTTCAATGCCAGCAGGAACGTAAGTGTCAAGAGTGAGGTTATACTTCACGTCGAGTGATGATCCAATCATTGACATAGCCGAAGGAAGATCGGTCAGAGTCAGCGTGAGAGTAGTCTTCTTTCCCTCGATGTCAATGCTCGATGCTGTGATCTGTCCCTTCACGTCAGCAGGCTTACCTTCTTTGTTGTAGATAGTAAGGTCAAACTTGTCGCTTGTCAGTGAATACTTGTTGCCATTCTTTGTTACGTTGAATCCCTTGACGGTAGTTTTGTTCAGTGTTATTTTGAATGATACCATTAGTATGCTACCAGAGAAGCTACAGCTTGAGAATGTAACGTCAACCTTGTCGTCAGAGTCGCCGAGGGTGAACTCAAGCAGCTGGTTGTTGTCGGTAAGAGTTTTGCCTGCTGCAGACGTTGAGACCGAACCCTTAAACGTACTGGCAGTCATCTCCTGAGCAGGAGTCTGTGCATACATGATTGTTGAGCAAACGAGTGCTACGAAAAGTGTAAAAATTTGTTTCATTTCTTGATGGTTTTATCTTGTTTGTTTTTGTTTATTTCGTTTCTCTTCCGTCAGGAAAAGTGGTTGTTTCCTTCTTTTTCGATGCAAAATTAGTAAAAGAATGGGAATTAACATCTAAATTAAAAATAAAACGACGACAACTCCGTTATAATTTGATAAAAATCATCCAAGTATATGTTTTTTGAATGAAATATAGTTGTTTTTTTGATTTTTTCTTGGATTCTTGTTGATTTTTTTGTATTTTTGCAAATTGAACTAATAGACACCTAATAGATTGATTATGAAAATAAAGATTCTTGCTATAGCAATGGCTGCTGCGTTTGTTGCTTCATGCGAAAATAAACAGGAGCAGAAAACCGTTGCACCTGTAAACGTAAAGATAGAAACTGCAGGATATGCAGCAGCAACTTCGAACAGAAGTTATGTAGGAGAGGTAGAAGCAGAGTCGTCAACGGCAGTCAGTTCGTTGGCACCAGGCACTGTGACCAAGGTGCTCGTAGAGGAGGGACAGCATGTTTCGGCAGGCCAGCTTGTGGCTGTCATCGACCCAACTCAGGCACGTAACTCCCTCGAATCAGCACGCGCCGTATTGCGTCAGGCAGACGATGCCTACAAGCGTATGAAGATTCTCTATGATAAGAAGGCTGTCTCAGAGATGGACTTCGTGTCAGTCGAGAGCAAGCTGCAGCAGGCAAAGTCGGCTGTGTCAATGGCAAACAAGGCCGTTGAGGACTGTAACCTCAAGGCCCCATGTTCTGGCGTTATCGGCAAGAAATATGTAGAGTCAGGAATGACAGTGCTGCCATCGCAGCCTATATGCAACATTCTGAATGTCGGCACGTTAAAGATTAAGATAAGCGTACCAGAGAAAGAAGTCGGTTTGTTCTCTGCCAACACACGCACTAAGGTGACTGTGGCAGCGCTGAACCAGACCTTCGATGGTGGAAGAGTAGAGGTTGGCGTTGAGGGTAGCAGTGTTTCACGCACCTACGATGTCTTCATACATACCGCAAACGTTAACGGCAAGCTGCGTCCAGGCATGGTTTGCGACGTTGTGCTTGACGGTGCTACAACAAATGTTGACGCATCTTCGTCGGTAGTGACACTCCCTATAACGGCCGTACATCGCCGTGCATCGGGTGATATGTTCGTCTGGAAACTCGATAATGGCAAGGCAAAGCGTGTGAAGGTTACCCCTGGCGCTTCTGTCGGTGACAGGATTGAGATTGCCAGTGGTGTCACATCGGGCGACAAGATTATCGTTGAGGGACATCAGAAGCTCAGCGAGGGTAGCGAAGTGAATGTTAAGAAGGATTAAGGCAGGGTAACCTGAAACGTGTAAGTCGCAAAGAATCATGATGAAAAATTGGGTTTCATTCCTGATGCGTTCTTATCGCATCACCTTCCTACTGATTATTCTGTTGCTTGGTTTTGGCATCTTCAGCTTCATGAAGATGGGCAAGGCCGAGTTCCCAGAGACGAATATCCGCATGGGCATCGTCGCTGCTGTCTATCCTGGTGCAACATCCGAGGAGGTAGAACAGCAGGTGGCAAAGCCATTGGAAAGATATCTCTTTACGTTTGACGAAGTAAACCGTGCCAAGACAGTAACGGTATCGTCGAATGGTCTTTGTATCTGTCAGGTGAAACTGCAGGACAATGTCACTGAGTACGATGCTGTTTGGTCGAAGATAAAGCACGGTCTCAATATGTTTAAGGCCACCGACCTGCCTCGTGGCGTCATGGCGTTGGCTGTGAATGACAACTTCGGTGGCACCTCGGCATTGCTTGTTGCCGTTGAAAGCGAGAGCCGCTCCATCCGTGAACTGAAGGGTTATACCGACGAACTGGCTGACCGTATGCGACGCATCCCATCGATGACGAACGTGAAGGTATATGGTGCGCTGCCAGAACAGATATCAATATACATCGACCAGAAGCGTCTTGCTGCCTACGGCATCGGCAAACTTGCCATCATTGAGGCAATGCGCTCAGCGGGATTCACTGCTATAAGCGGTGCTGTCTCTGGCATGGAGAAGGATGTACCAATCCATGTTAAGCCATCGGTGTCAAGCGAACAGGATATCGAGAATTTCATTGTCTATACCGATCCACAGAACAATGTGGTGCGTCTGAAGGATGTTGCAGAAATAAAGCGTGAGTATGACACAACTCAGAAGTACATAGAGTATAATGGTCATCCATGTGTTCTGCTAAGCCTTGAGATGCGTGAGGGCAATAATATCATGGAATATGGCAAGGAGGTTCATGCTGTCATCGACGACTTCATGGCTACATCGTTGCCAAAGGATGTTCAGGTTAGTGCCATTACTGACCAGAGCAAGGTGGTAGGCGATAGCGTTACTGATTTTATGCTTAACCTCATTGAGGCTATGATAATAATCATACTCGTGATGCTTATCCTGTTCCCATGGCGTACGGCTGTCGTTGCAGGCGTCACAGTGCCTGTCTCTACGTTCATATCGCTCGGTGTTATGTACCTTGCAGGTATTCCGCTTAACACGGTAACCTTGGCAGGTCTGATACTTGTGCTTGGTATGATTGTCGATAACTCGATAGTTGTCCTTGACGGATATCTTGACTTCCTGAACAAGGGTATGAGCAGATGGCATGCTGCAGCAGAGTCAGCGCAGCACTATTTCATGCCTATGTTCTTGGCAACATTGTGCATTTCGGTTATCTTCTTCCCATTCCTGTTTGTGCTTACAGGTCTGTATTATGACTTCGTACACTGGCTACCATGGACCATATTCATCAATCTGATGGTCAGCCTTATTGTGGCTGTCATCATTATTCCAGTGCTGGAGTTCATCATCATTCGCAAGGCTCCTGACGCTTCAGAGGGAAAGAAACTGTTTGATATTACTGCCTTTGTGCAGAAGACATATATAAAGGTACTTGATTGGACCTTCAACCACCCTAAACTTACAATATGGGGTGCCGTTGCCATCGTTGTTGTCTCAGTTGTTGCCATAGCTCCATTCCTCAAGATTAGAATGATGCCTGTTGCCGATCGCAATCAGTTTGCTGTCGAGGTGTCTCTGCCAGAGGGCAAGGGCTTGCGTGAGACTCAGACGGTGATAGATTCGCTGTATGATGCACTCAACAAAGAAGAAGACGTCCTCAGTGTAACATCGTTCGTAGGATGTTCTTCGCCACGATTCCATAACTCGTATGCCCCTAAGTTTGGTGGACGCAATTATGCGCAGCTGATTGTCAATACATCGTCAAATAGTGCTACGGAGCGTCTGCTTGACAAGTATGATCCGTTGTACAGCGACCGATTCCCTAACGCACACATGAAGTTCCGCCAGCTGGATTACCAGAACTTCGATGTTGTGGAGCTTCGCTTCTATGGTGATAATCAGGACAGTCTGACCATCGTCGCTGACAGAGTGATGGAAGAGATGCGCAAGAATCCTAAGCTCATGAATATCCGTTCTGACTGGGAAGAGGCACGTCCTGTCATCGAGGTGTCGCTCGATCCTGTGGCATCAAGTCAGCAGGGCATCACACGTACGCTGGCACAGCTGCAGCTTGCTCTGTCAACGGGCAACGTGCAGATAGGTCAGATATGGGAGGACGACTATGAGGTGCCTCTCATTCTGAAGGATGTAAATAACGATGACCTCAATGTTGATGATGTAGGAGACCTCTATCTCTCATCGTTTACAAAGAAGGCTATGCCTCTCCGCCAGATAGCAGAAACAAAGCCATCATGGAGTTCGGCAAAGATTATTCATCGTGGTGGTGAGCGTTGCCTTACTGTAACCTGCGACATCCATCGTGGACTTGTCTCTATGCCTGTCCATAAGGAATTGTCGAAGATGATGAAGGAGAAGATTGTCATGCCTTCGGGAGTTCGCTTCCAGGTAGGTGGTGAACCTGAGAATGATGGTGAGAAGGGCGTTGCCGTAATGCAGGGCCTGCTCATTGCTATCATTATAGTGTTCTTCTTCGTTCTCTTCAACTTCAAGAAGTATAAGATGGCATTCATCTGCCTTGCTGCTATGGTGCTCATTCTTCCTGGCACACTACTCGGATTGTTGGTGATAAACCGTCCAATAGGCCTGACTTGTATGTTCGGTATCGTGGCATTGCTGGGTATGCTGATGCGTAATGAGATTCTCATCTTTGAGCATGCCAATGATATGTTGCGTAAGGGTATGAGCGTACGTGATGCCGCTTACGATGCCGGTCGTCGCCGTATGGTGCCAATTTTCCTAACCACTGCAACTACGGCTGTAGGTGTTATTCCTATGATCATAGCCGCAACAAGTTTCTGGATGCCGGTAGGTATAAGTATCTTTGCTGGTGGCATAGGCCAACTCATTCTTGTCGTAACAGTTCTGCCTGTGCTTTACTGGAAGCTCAACGATAGGAAGTAGGGTATATATAATGTATAAGGTAAAGGATAAAACAAACGATATATTCTGATAGAAACATAGATGAAAAAGATATTAATATCTCTTTTGCTGGCTTGTCCTTTGACAATGATGGCACAGCAGATGCTCACTTTGGATGAGTGTCTTCAGAGTGCGGTTAAATATAACCATACTCTGCAGCAGGCTGAGTTGGATATCCTTGCTGCACGTGAGCAGAAGAGCGAGGCATATACGAATTACTTCCCACAGATTCAGGCCAATGCCATGGCGTTTAAGACCTTCACGAAATTGGGAGATACCAGCAAATCTGGTGGTGGAACAGTATTGACAGGTGATGCCGAACAGTTAGAAGTGATAAAGGATATTTTCACCGTCTTCGGTGGCTTTACTCCTAATCTGGATCTTCTTGCCCCAGCAGATATGGGCTATTCTTATTCTTCTGGTGGCTTGGATGCCGGATATGTAGGAGTTATCTCTGCAGTACAGCCTGTGTATATGGGTGGTCGCATCGTCAATGGCAATAAGCTTGCAAAGCTTGGCATTGAGGCTGCAGAGCTGAAACATGTTGTGAAGGAGAAGGAAGTTCTGCAGAAGGTAACAGAGTGTTACTGGCAACTTGCTACGGTGAAGTATAATTTACGAACTATCGAGGCTGCCGAAAAGCAGATTGCTGCTGTTAAGACTCGTATTCAGGACCTTGTTGATGCAGGTGTTATCACACGCAACGCACTCCTTCAGGTTCGTCTCCGTGAACAGGAACTGGCATCAACACGCGTGAAGCTTGAGAATGGCGACCAACTATTGCGTATGCTTCTTGCTCAGCAGATTGGTATTATAAATAGGGAAATAGACATCGTACTTCCAGAGGTTAATACCACACCCGAGCTTCCTGTCTTTGATAGTAGTGCATCAAATACGCGCACAGAACTTCAGCTTGCAAATGCTGCCGTTGAGGCAGAACGCCTGAAGGTGAAGATAGAACGTGGAAAACTGATGCCTATGTTTGGCATAGGTGTTGCAGGATTCCGCTTAGCAACAAATCTTAGATCACTTGACGGACACTTCAATGTCTCAACCAGCGGACCTCTCTCTGAGATAGCTCCTGAGATGTCAAGCAAGGATTTCGATATGTCTTATCAGCCAACAAAGGCAAAGAACATTGGCATGGCATTTGCCACACTCTCTATACCTATATCACAATGGTGGGGTGGTACACATGCCGTACGTCGTCAGAAGGTACGTCAACTGCAGGCTGAGATAACATACGACGAAGCAAAGGAGAAGCTTGCCATTGACAATCGTTCGGCATACCTTAAAGTTATCGAAGCACATAAGCAGATAGGCATAGCGCGTACAAGCGTTGAGGAAGCTGAGGAAAACCTGCGTATGCATACTGAACAGTATCAGACGGGTACCATTACCATCGCTGAACTTCTTGATGCAGAAACACTGAACCGTAAGGCTCAGAACCAACTCTCTTCAGCCATTGCAGACTATCAGATACGTCTCGCAGACTATCAGCGTAAGGTTTCTGCAAATTAAGACTTCAGATTAAGATTTCAAGGAAACATCGTAAAATCACATAAAATATCGTTACAATCCTACAAATCACAAACAAGCTTACATTACAGAAATAATCAAATCACAGTTAACAACATTGCTTAAGTGGCAAATTGTTATATAGAAGAGTGATACATATACAATAATTAAAAAATATAATAAATGATGAAGAAATTTTTTACAGCAGCATTGCTTGCCGTAGCTGTCACAGCTTCTGCGCAAGACATCTCCTTCCAGAATACTGAAGGACTGTTCACAAATGCAATTTCA
Source organism: Prevotella sp. (assembly GCA_045643065.1). Classification (GTDB taxonomy): domain Bacteria; phylum Bacteroidota; class Bacteroidia; order Bacteroidales; family Bacteroidaceae; genus Prevotella. The sequence continues at coordinate 7,163 of JAZUKC010000012.1, read as the reverse complement.
CTCAGTGAGCTGGAGAGCATGAACCACTCTTTGGACGAAAACGGACAACCACTCGTCAACGTCACCTTGAAGAATGGTGCGATTTATTCTAATCCTGTTGACCAGATCATGTTCTCAAATGGCGATCCAGAAGACATCCTTAAGACAGATAGATTCGCCAATATGATAAAGAGAAGACACTTTAATCATATTTCAGAACTTGAACTCGGTGATTTCGTTGGTGTGTTCAATGAGGAGGATTATACAGTTGAAGAATTCATGGCTAAGTCTTACGCACTTATTAGTAGCATGAGTTCTAGTATTATGGATATCATTAATAGTGAGACACAGCTGAAGATTTCAGCATTGGCACGTTTGAATGGTACTACTTCAGATGCTATTCGCATCCACATTGCTGACATTGTCTATGTTGGTGAGGATGCTACAGGAAAGAAGGTGCCTCTTTCTGCACGTCTCATCTATCCATATTGTGAGGAAAATAACGATTTCAATCTTTACAGAGTATATATAGAGAACCACGTTACCCTCTTTGCAAAGAACTCAGAACCTACCTCCGCATTCTCTTCTTTCACATCGAGTGGTGTATGTGCTAACGGATGGCTTGTCATTCAGCCAGACCTCCTCGGTTGGGGAACAACACGTCAATATACTCAGATTTACATCGACAAGGATCTGAACGGTTCTGCTATTGCATACAGTGTCGTTGCAGCTAAGCAGTTTGTTGACTGGGCTGGTTCAAGGCCACAATATGGTGTTAAGCTCGCAAGAACTGCTACTATTATCAATGCTGGTGCATCACAGGGTGCTTCGTCAGCTCTTTCTGGAACATACTATCTGGAGAACAAGCTTAACAGAGGTAGATACAATATTCCTGAACTTGCAGAGACACGTCTCTGTGCCGGAGCCTACAACATGCATCTCTGCATGGATAAGTTCTGCGAGTTAGACGATATGGTTTATGCGTGCAAGATGCCTATGCTCGTTGCTGGTGCCTTTGCTTCTCATGCCGAAGACTTCGCGCCATATAAGATACACGATTATTTCAATCCTCAGATGAAGGATTATATGTATTATAAAGTAAATACGAGAACAGGTGAATCAATACCATGCGGTTCGCCATGGCAGATTCTTGACCTTAAGCTTCAGAGTTCTTTGGTTGTTGAGGCTGCTTTGAATAAAGCATTCCCATCAGAAAAGAATTCTACTACCCCGTCACTTAAGAAGATGATGGCATCAGATCTCATGAAGACTGTTGGCGGTCAGAACGTCCTTAACTGGGATAATCCAAAGCTTGCTAAGTTTGATGCATTCCTTCAGAAGAACAACTTTGCAAGCAAGGATATATGGACACCTAAGTCACGAATCCAGATGCTTCATGCCATAAATGATGATATCATTCCATACGAGACTTCAGAAGAGTTCTTCAATAACCAGAACTATCGCTCTGGACTCCTGAATACCAACCTCATCAACTTCACAACCCTTGATGCAGTGCCTGAGATTATGGGCACCAGCAACTATGCCGTACACCTGGTGACATGCTTCATTTGGATGATCTCAGAGGTAACAGGTCTCCCTGCTTCTGTTATTAACGATCAGATTAAGCAGATGATAGCAGGCATGCAAACCGACACAAATAAGTAATAACGTTTTTTCTGAATAGCAACAACAATGAAAAAGATAATAACTTCCATACTTTGCCTTATGGCATTCATCAGCGCATCAGCTGACGAATATTTATATTTCTTTAATGTCAAGACAGCTAATGACGCAGAGGCAGTTTTGACCATTCCATTGACTGATTCTCCTGTTATAACTTATGAGCGTGGCAATAATGGTAACAACATGATTGTTAAGTCAAATGGCAACTCTCCTTATGTGCTTGACACAAAGGAACATTATGTGTTTTATTATTCAAGCGACGAGACATCCTCTATAATTAGCAAAGCACTCTCAGAGTCATCCTTCAGCAAGAGCGGCCAGATCGTTACTGTAAGTGGCGTAAAGGCTAATGAGGTGGTGTCTGTCTATAGTGCAAACGGTGCCAAGGTTGCAGAGGTTACTGCCGATGCAAACGGTGTTGCTGTGATAGACCTTACTCCATTGCCTAAGGGCGTGGTTGTAATGAAATCGCCTGGTGCCTCGTTCAAGATAGCACATTAATGCGCAGAATAATCTTATCACCAACATAACAAAAATTATGACAGAACAAACCAAAACACACAAACCTTCCGAGGAGAAGATCTGGCGTAAGTATTACACCCTTTATGAGGGCGTAAACACGAACTGTGAGCAGACAGCTTACCAGTATATCAAGACCAGCTTCACCGAGCGACTTGACAGGAATGCGTTCTATTACTATGGAGCGAAGATTACATTCCCTACAGTATTCGCAGAGATAGACCGCTTTGCTGATGCCTTTGCAGGTATGGGCGTAAAGAAAGGCGAACACGTCACAGTCGTAATGGCCAACACTCCAGAGTCAGCATACATCTTCTATGCGCTCAATAAGATTGGTGCCATCACCGTATTCGTTGATCCACGAATGACTGAGGACCGCATCACTCACTTTGTCAACATCTCAAAGTCGAAAGTGCTCATTACTCTTGATATAGCGTATCCTAAGGCGCTTCAGGCTATTGAGCAGTTCAACATTGAGCACGTCATTGTTGCAACAGCATCACGTTCGCTGCCTCTCCTTAAGAAGGCACTCTACAAGCTCAAGGCAAAAACCCCAAAGATCGAGTTCAACGAGCGTGTAATGCACATCACCGGATGGCTCAAGAGGTATGGCGATAAGGTTAAAGCCACTGAGGTAGAGCATGAGAAGGGTTCCATCGCTGCTGTCGTTCAGACAGGCGGTACTACTGGTACTCCAAAGGGAGTTATGCTTACAAACCTCGGTATCAATAGCGTAGCGCGCGACCTTGCCCACGTTAACGTCTTCCGCAATAAGGTTGACCGCTTCCTTAACATCATTCCTGTGTTCTCGTCTTACGGACTTGCCGTAGGTCTTCACACACCAATGTCTGTCAAGGCAGAGGAGATTCTCATCCCAACCTTTAAGCCAGAGGATTTCCCAAAGCTCATCAACCAGCATAAACCAAACGGCGTCATTGCCGTACCTGCATTCTATGACCTGTGGCTTAACAGCCCAGAGCTTGCCAATGCAGATATGAGCTACATGTACGTTGCTATCGCTGGTGGTGACAAGATGACACCAGAGATGGAGGCACAGCTTACCAAGTTCCTCAACGACCGTGGCGGTCACTACCATGTAGCCCAGGGTTACGGCATGTCAGAGGTATCGTCTGTCGTTTCGTTCAGCTTCGAGAACGTCAACTGTAAGGGTTCTGGCGGTGTGCCTCTGTACAATGCGAGCATCGGTGCCTTCAAACCTGGCACCGACGAAGAGCTCGGTTACAACGAGGAAGGTGAGATTTGCATGGCTGGCGACACACTTATGGCAGGCTATCTTGGTATGCCAGAGGAGACCGATGAGGTTCTTCGTATGCACAGCGACGGCAAACTCTGGGTACACAGTGGTGACGTTGGTTACATAGATGAGAATGGTTTCGTCCATGTCATGTCACGCATCAAGCACATGATAACCCGTTTCGACGGACACAAGGTATTCCCAATCCAGATTGAGAATGCCGTATATCACATCCCAGATGTTGAAACATGTGCCGTCATTGCGTGCAAAGACCAGAGTCATGCAATAGGTCATCATCCGCTGATCGTTATCAAACGCAACCCAGGCGAGGCTTCTGAGGAAGAGATTCGTAAGAGCATCCTCGACTATTGCCACGAGAATGTGGAGGAACGTGCACAGCCTTGCGACGTGATCTTCGTTGATGACATGCCTCTGACAGGCTTCGGAAAGATTGATATTAAGGTGCTTGAGCAGAAGTACGGTAAGCACGACTACCTTAAGGAAGGCTCAGCACATTAATATATCAATATTACTCAAGTATTGAAAACTCAGTTCTGGCTGTAGGCCAGTACTTTGAGTAACCTGGCACTAAGTGTCCGGAAATAAACTGAAGTAATCTTTCTGCCTGGAGGGCAGCACCTTGATACGTTCATCATAACGTGTAAACATCTGAACGTATCATGGTAGTGGCTTCCAACCACATGTTACTTATTTGCCTGAGTCCGAGGGCGTTGCCCCCTGTTACTCATAGTACTGCCTTACAGGCAGGGCGAATTTGAAACTTGTATCCACATTATTGTAAATTCATATAACCCCCAAGGTGGGCGATATCCAGTGATTTTCATTGAAAAAAACAGGATGTCGCCCACCTTGGGGGTTTATTTGTGCCCTTCTTTTTAGTGCTTATACGCCACGCCTATTGCTGCAGATGCTTCACTGCAAGCACCAGGAACATGTAGTGACTTGAACCACCACCCAGGACATATTCCGTCTGTTGCCAGAGGAATGGGAACGTAAGCAGCTCAGGGAAATCAGGGCGAATGAGCGCCGTTCCTGACACTACGCCACCCGGAATGTAGCTCCAGTCAGCACGATTCAATCCGTAACCCACCGTTGCCGACTTTGCTCCGACACCCGAAGCAAACGAAGCCTGATTGCTACCAGGATGACATCCCAGCACGAAGTTCAGCGCATTGCAGACCAGATCCTTAGAGAACATCTCCGGATAAGCATCGGCAAGGAAGAAATTCTCGAATCCAAAGCGCTGGATATCCCATCCTGCACCCCATATCGAAGGCTCGTATGGCACTCCGTATGGAGTCTTCTTGACTGTCAACGCCAGCTGATCGCTGTACTTCTTCAGTGCCGAACGATAAGCCTTTCGCCACTCCTTAACCTTCTTTGCAGACGAATTCTCCAACAGTTTATCTACACGTGCTAGATACCATCCTGACACTTTGTCCAGCAACTGACGGTTAGACGTGATGAAATCCAGATACTCCTGGCCCCCCGTTGCTATGTAAAGCTCCGCCGCTGCCTGCAGTTTTGCGCCCAGAGTACGTCCATCTGCCTGCGTGTTTGCATAGATAGTGCGCGCTATTTCAAGACATTCCTTGCTCAGTTCGTCGTTGAAACCCTTCAGCACACGCGACGAAGCAGCCAGCTGAGCAGCAGTCATCATCTCGCGAGAAGGATTGTTCTCCGTGAAGATCAAGCGGTCATCCTCGTTGCCATCAATGCGATCCGTCATTGCAGCAGCATCGCCCAACATCGCATATTGGCGCAACTGCGGACAGATAATGCCACGATACAGGCGTCCTAAAGCCTTCCAACCGCCCACAACGCTAAGCGCACCATGCTCAATCTGCTGCAGAATATCGTTCCTACCGTCAGGTTCATGAATCTCTACCGTCTTGGTTTTCTGATTGATAGACGTAACATCAATCTCCGGATGGAATGCTTCGTAGGCCAGCGAGAGAATGTAACACTCGCCCGCCTGCGACTCAATGCGAAGGTCAAAGTCGCCTGCGTCGTGCCATCCACCTAAGTTTACGCCCTCCACATGCTGCCCAGCACTGAATGGAGACAACCCAGGCTCCTGATTATATCCATCGATATGATTGCCCACACGCGCCATATTGGCATCGTCCGTGTGGCATCTGTCGTGCCAAACACGATACTTCTCGTTCACCCTCATGTGGCACATCTGCACCGGAAGGAAGTATTCCACCACCGGTTGCCATACCCCACGGTCCAGCACATCGTTCGCAATGCGGAACGTAGCCGACTTACTGTCGGCATATTTCACCACGTAAAGACCCTCAGAAGTTATCTGACTGAAGTCCACCTTATAATATTTATACCTCAGGAACTCGCCCCATTCCGTCGGCGTAGCCTCCTGAACCAACTGCTCACCCTTAGGCGTCACCTTGTAGATGCCAGCCTTTCCCTCCAGTGAAGAGCGACTGTCAACCTCGATTATAGCCTCCTTCTGCTGACCATTCAGATAACCTATCTGCGACGTCTGTATCACCGGCTTGTACGTCCAACCCTTTGTCACGTTGGGAGTTATGCGCCATCTGATGGCACCCTTCGTTGCTCCGGCAGGTATTTCGCTACGAAGCACAAACCAACCATTATTGTGATTCATTCTGCCGTCATACAACTTCAGTTCCGCACCATTAAGCGACTCCACCGTAACCTTGCTCAACGCATCGTCCGGACACGACGTAAACACCCGTCCTACAGCGTAAGGCGCAGCCACAATCTTATCCGCCGTCATCGGCGAATACGTCTGACCGTTGCCCGTAAGGCGCTGAATGTCAGCCAGTGGGCGACCATCTGGGTGGAACGCTCCCGGCTTTTCGATGACCGTCTTGCCCGTAACGACAGGACCATTAGGTTGCTGTGGGAAGATGCCCGCCTGCTGATCCATTATCCAAGGCTTACCAAACAGCACGCCAGGGAAGAACTCCAGGTTGAAGCCCACCATTCCCTGATACTCCGCCGGCACAGGATTGTCCAGGTCAACGCTAACGATCACGCCGTCGCCTTCTGCCTCAAGACGCACCGAATAGCGCAGTTGCAGGTCAGGATAAATCATCGGATTGAAACCCGTCAGATGCCTTGCCGAATCCGGATAGCACAGCGTCGTGACGATACTGTTGCCATTCACGTTTCGTGACAGCTGCTTTGGCACCGCCTGCCACTGTCCCGGCGTCGGCTCAAGGCGTATATCGCCGTTCGTCGCAATGCGTTGTCCGTTCATTATCAGGCTGATACCGCCCTGATGACCTTCAGGGTAAAAGTCGCTGAAAGCCATCACATCGATGCCCTCACAGTTAAAATAACCAGAATTGTTCAGTGTGAATTGCTGTGCCGTCGCTGCTGTTGCCGCCAGCGAAAGTAAGCAAGAGACTATTGTTTTTTTCATGAGATTTGGTTTAGTTTTTAGGTCTATACTATGTTGCACTGCAAATATACAAATAAAGAGCGATATACGTCACCTTTCCATCGTATTTTTAACTCAACTTAACGGAGTACCTTTTGGGGGGTAATCTGCTCAGCATTCTTTTTTTAAACACAGAGGCACTTTAATTTTGCAGAATGAAAGAAGAGTCTTAACAACTCTTAAAATATAGTACGTTCAAAAAATGCTTTAAAACATAAAAGAATATACCAGTTTTTGCTTACCTTTGTTGTAGAAAGGAAGGATTAACTGCCAGAG
>JAZUKC010000011.1:0-14554 GCA_045643065.1 Prevotella sp. | reverse complement strand
GGAAGTCTTTCACCAGTAGCGTTTCTTCGTGATAACGCTTGTTGGCGATTCGTTCCGATTTGTCGAAGAATACATAGAGAATATTCCACAACGCCACAAGTTCATCGGTGAAGTACTTGCGGCGAATGGATTTCAGCAGTCGGGTACCTTTGCACGAGTCAATCATGCTCTGAATCTTGTGCGTAGGCAGAAGTTTGTATTGCACATCAAGCGACACCTTGAAATGGTACTTCTGGCGAACGTATTCCAAAGCCGAGTAGAACAGCACTATCAGTTCCTCGTCATAGTTGATGACCTTTTCTTTTGCTCGGAAAGTAACGTAAGCAGGCTTACCACCACGGATGACGGGTTGCTCATGGCTGATGGTCTTTGCCCATTGTATCTTGTTCTTGTTACTGCTGTTGACGATGGAAATGTACGTTAGCAAACTCCTATGCCTCTTATGGAAAGCAATGAGCTGAAGAATAACGTCAAGGAAGGTTTCCGATTCATCATTCTTATTCGATACGACATTCTGAATCTTTGCTTCGCTCACGCTCTTCGTCTCCGTATTGCGTTGCAGGTAGAACTCTATGGCCTTGTAAATCCAAACGGACAAGCCAAAGACCAACTGAGGTATGCCATTCTCTATCATGCACTCATTCTCGGTGTCAAGTTCAATGACATCTTCAGGCTTCATCCCTTCAAGTTCGAAGGGACAATTGGACGCATTGATAAATACCTTGGGCAAAATGAACACACTATCGGAGCGAGAAGGGTCTTCTTGGTTTACATTGAAGAAATACCCCACATGACCGATAACACCCTTGCCTTGGGTTTTACCGGCATGATAGAAGTACGGCGACAGATACTGCCTCAGCGTCTCTATGGGATATTCGTATGCTTCAAAAAAGACCTTCATTAAATTTGCTTGAAAATTGGAAGTGATTGGTACTCAATACACTTTAAGTGTTATTACAATTAGCTTGAAAATAAGATTCTATCCATAGAATGGTATGTAAGTCGCATAGCGCTTAGAACTCATTTCTGGATTTTCATACTTAATCAAACCACTCTCCATCGTGTCGGCAATGATGTGAGAAATCATCGAAGTTCCCTTGGAATCAAGACCGAATCGTTCACGCATCGTCTGGTTGGTTACAGACACCTTATCTTCGTATAGAAGGCAGGTATGTTGATAGCAAGCCTGTATGCGCTCTTCCTTCGTCATTTCTTTAACATCTTTCTTAGGATAAAGGAATACACGGGTATAGTCATCACCACTCTGCACTTTATAAGCAGGCAACAACATGGCTTCGATAGCTTCTACAGCACGATCATAACCACTTCCTCTTCGTTCGCAAAGGTCAAGTTGCAGCATGAGTTGAGCCATCGCTTCGTTGCGAGAATGAGGCGGTAGGTCAATGAGACGGTTTACATCATTAAGGCAAGCTCCAGGGTTAGTCATGACAAGACGATTGTCAAACACTTCGATAGTGATAGGCATACCGGTAATTGCAAAGTCCTGATGAATACAAAGGTTTGCCGCCAGCTCACGTATAGCAACACGAGGATAAGTTGGAATGGATGTTCTCTTCACCTCAATATACTCAGTTCCTGTAAACTGCATTACGGTATCAATCAATTCTTCAAAACCGACAGCATAGCCAGTAGACATCTTGTACTCAAGGTTCAAGACGCGATTGTTGGAACCTGCATATTTGCGCACAATCACTTCCTTCATTGCCAATGCACTAAAGTCTTTCAACTGGTGCGCAAAGAGAATCGCGCCAAGGTTAAGAATGTTGTAGAGGTCTTCCTGCTGCTCAATCATGCCGAACTCCAACATCTGCTCTATGATTCGTTCATGATTCTGCGGAATCTTGCGGTCAATGAGTTCATACATTTTTTTGTAGTTGAGCAGTTCAAGCACTCGCTCTGCAGAAATGCCGCCACACGCCACACGCTTCTCAAAAGTCAATCCATGTGACTGTGCAAGCATCTCATGTACCTGTTCGCGAGACATCTTCACGGTATGACCTGCCGAACGGATGTAAGCTTCATAAATGTCACGTCCACGCAGATAGACAGGTTTGTTCTGTTGTTCTGGGATGCGGATGAAGAGAAGCGGATGACCATCGAAATCCAATACGGCATGCTCCAATTGGATTGACCACGCAAGGTTATTCTTTGCGATATTGCCGAGCTTCTTTGTCGTCTCTTCGATTGTTTCCTTGGAGAGTTCCTCATAGGTGGCATCATCATTCACACCAAACACCAGCACACCACCACCTTTCAGATTGGCATAGGCACAGAGATGTTGCGCCAGACGCTCTGTCTTGTTTGACAAACCGCCCTTCCAATCAATCTCATTCAGCTCCTGTGGTACGGGGTAGAGACTTCTATGTAATGCGTCTAATGCGCTTTCTTTCCAGTTCATTGTTCGCCAATTTTTAGATATTCCATAAATTCGTTGAGCAAAGTGGCATCCTCAGGCCCATCTGTGTAGAGCTCGTTGAAAGTAAACTCCACATCGGGCTTATCGCCGACCTTATGACGGAAAAAGTTGTTGCGAGTCTTGTATTCCTCCTTGCAGATTTCACTCCACAGGTAATACATCACCTTCGACTTAAACTCCTCGGCATCCATGTCCGACTTAATGAAGTATGCACCCAGCTGTTTGTCCTCAGAATCCGTAGCCTCTTTGATGCGAGGATTAACGGCTTCGAGGAAGTCATGCCACTTGTACGCCTTATCGCCAAAGGTCAACTCGTAGTTGTCATCTTCTTTGTAGGTACTTGGCACAAACTCCCATGCCCAACGACGTTTGAAGGCACTATCCATCGGGAAAAGGCTCTGGTCGCTGGTGTTCATTGTGGCGAGAATACTGAGGTTGGGAGGAAGCAGAAGTTCGCCCTTGTGTATTCCTTGCTTGTTGATCAGTATAGGGTTGCCATCCTCATCAACTGCCGATTCAAGATACTTTCTTAGATCAGCATCAGCTACAATACCATACTCTGAAAAGCCATCGGCATTGCGGTCGAGCAATTGGAATAGGTCTCCAAATATCTGTGCGCAGTTGCCACGATTTATCTCTTCAATCACAAGATAATAGTCGTTCTTCGGATCATTCCATGCAGCCACGTAAGCATTGGTAAAAATCTGAGGAATGAACTGATAGGTTATTTCCTTTCCGTCCATTACGGGCTTGTATGAACCCACAAATGAAGCGTAATCGGTGTCTGGATGGAAGGTCGTACGGAAACAACGCTCGGTGGCTCCCTCGTCCTCAATAATCTGCTTTACCTTGTGCGATTTGCCACCGCCTGGAGTGCCGAAGAAAATCTTCTGCCAAGGCTCATTGTCACCAAAGTCAAGGGCAGGACAATCTTCTGCCTTCCAAAGCTCCCAAACGTCTTCGTTCTTGATGATGCGGAGATTGTATGACTTCCTCACGAAATGATCAAGAATGTAGATGCAATCAGCAGGGGTACTTACACTAAGATAAGCTTTCTCGCCATTGACATCGAAACTATCCTTAAACCATCGACCTTGTTCGAATTCTTTTTGGCGCACTTCACCATTGATGATAGCATCGTCACCACCGAGGAACAAGTAGGTAATCTTATGCTCACCGTCTTTTAGATTGATTGTGTGTGCTCCATCGTTCTTGCAACTGTGGCGTCTAAGGAATTGTTCCCAAGCGTGGAATTTGTCAACTTCTTCAACATGGCGCATCACGTCATAGAAGAACTGGTTGTTGCTTTCACCTGTTAATAATGGCTGAGAGATTTTATCCAGCGAAACAACTTTCAACATTGCAACGAATTTCTCATAGAAATCCTTGATGTTAGAGTTTGGCTTCTCTTCCTCGAAAAGACCTAAGTCTTCAATAGAGTATGTGACGTCTTGATCTGTCCATGTGTTAACCTTTCCTTTATCCGAAAACTCTACTAATTTCAACCCACAAACAGAATCCGTATCTTCATCCCAAATCGCAGAAATGTTGTGTCCAGTTCCTTTCCAATGAAGGTAAGTTGCATCACTACGATAGCTTGATCCATAAACATTTATGCATACTTGGCCATGAGGATAATTGTCCCAATCAGAAACAAGTTCCTGTATCTTTCCTTCTTTCCATCCTTGACCGAACCCTACAAAATCAGGAGAAATCTTACCACAAAGATATTGGTTGAAACCTTGGATGTCATTACTTTCTTCCTCATTGGGTATTGGCCATTTAATCGCATTCTCAGGAAGAGGTGTAGTTTTATCCACAGCCAACGTTTTTCTGTACGTTCTCCAACTCTTGTACTCTTCTGTGCCCACTCTCCATTGGAGGTAGTTGAGATGGGAAACAAAATACTCAAGAAGACACTTGAATTGTTCTATATAATCCTTGGAAATAGTATTTTGTAATTTCCTTAATTCCATACCAAGGTTCACGCCCTTGTTGATTTCTGCGCCAAAAGTAGAGCCAGTTTGATAAGCTTGAGCAATTTTAGTTGAATCCCCAGGTTTCAAATGAGGTGCATACATCATACTAAACAGCATGACGCGAGCATTCTTTGTCTCGCCATACTGCGTATCATCAAACATCTGCTTGGCAATCTCTTTGAGTTGGTCAAGCGTTATTTGCTCTTTGTCATGCTTTGTAAGCAGAGCCGTTATGTTGTCTTCAAATATGTTGTTCATCTTCTTGATGTGTTATTCGTTTCACATTCGCTATTATCCTCCATAAGAGTTAAACACTTCCTCCATCTTCTCCTTCAGTCGGTCGAAGATGGTGAGGTGCTTTTCGAGTTTCGTTGAATCGCTGAGCGATCGCGAGAGGTCGTTCTGATATTCGGTGAGGTCAACATTCACTGCCTTGCCTACGGCTATCATTACATCCTTCTTGCTGATCTTGCCGCCCTTGTCGTCGGTGAAGAAACCGAGTTCGTAGAGGCTGTTCACCACACGAATGAAGTCAATCTTCGTGCCACGGGTCGTACTGAGGTAGACGGAGCTTTCAACGGTGGGAGCCTGTCCAAAGCCCGTCGAAGGATTATCGTTTTGAGCCTGCCCTGAGCTTGTAGAAGGGTCATCGTTTTTAACCTCTATCTTCTGCTCCACATTGCCAAAGACGCTTCCGAAAAGCTTGTTGACAACTGCCTGACGGGGTGAATTATCTTGTTCTGCCATAGTTATTCCAGTAATTTGGGTTCGTCCTTAAATTCTTGTTTCACTTCGCCCGTTGCCGAGCCGACAAGGGTACCGATATTGATATTAGGCGCAGGATTGTGTGCATTCAGCATCTGTTCAATCTCTGCCTGACGGTTGCCACGGCTGTCGCGTTCGAGCCATTCAACGAGGCGTTGCAGGGTGAGCGACTCCTCGTAGGTGCGGCATTGCGTTTGGTTGAATTCCATGACGCGACCGATGGTTGTAGGCAGCTGGCTCACCTTGGTAATCTCGGGCACACGATTGCCGAAGAAGGGCTCCATGCTGAGGTTCAGTTCTCGGCAGATGAGTGTGCGGATTGCCATCAGCGAGAGCACACCCTGCAAGGCACGCATCGGTGGCGCAAGGTAGTAGAGGTGGCTGAAGAACCGACCGGCATCGCCCACATCGTTGTAAAGCTCGCCTGGCATCGGGCGCATCAGCCCGTCAATGTAATCGAGAAGGCTCAGCAACTGACGTTTCTCGCTCATGGCTCGTCTGCGGATGACAGTAAAGTTGTCGCCCACGATGGCTGAAGTGAGCATGGGTTCCCACCACGTTGTGACCAGTTCGTTGATGACTTCCGGGTTGCCTTTCTTGGTGCGCAGATGGTCGAGTTCCTTGCTAATCTGTCGTACCTCCTCGCGTTCATCGGCTGAGAGGATACTGATGTACTCACGGATGGCAAATGCCACCTCTCGACAGTGATTGAAGCGAATGCTGCGCATCCAAAGGTCGAAGTATTCGGTCAACTGAGCGATGTCCGTGTTCGCAATGTCCGGCAACAGAACGTCACGAATCACGAGGTTCAGCTCCTCCTCTTCAAGGAAACTCTCAGCGGGCAGCACTAGGGGTGTTTCTATCGTCCATTTGCTCCAATCCACACCAATCTCTTCAGGCGTAAACTCCTTCGGCGTAATTGGCATCTTGACGAAGAAGAAGCCATGCTTATAGACATTGACATCGGTGATCTTTGTGATGAGTTTGCCCGATGGAGAGGCCTTCAGCATACCGCGAATCATGGGAGCTGCATCCCTGTCAACATTCGCCACCGCCTTGCCCATGGCTCGCACTTGCACGCAATGAGGATCCTGATTCTGCAGATCAGCCACCATGACTATGATAGGTCGTTTCTCCTTCAACCATTCCAGCATGCAGATGGTCTTGCGGCACATCTCCTCCGTCTCAAGGACGGTTCTGTTCTCGAGTTCCGGATTGGCGAAGAAGCGAACTCCCACGCACTTGATGGTGTCTGGAATGGGTTGATTCATTGCTGTCGTTTATGCTGTCATTTATGATGCAAGCTTCATAGGTTGTCGGTTGCAAAGGAGTCGCTGAATTGCCGACCCCTTCAGTGGGTTGCAGGTTGGCGAGTGTAGCAAGGATGATTTTGTCAGCACATTGCCAAGGCGAGGCGGTACGGCATTGCCTATCATCTTGTACTGCGCCTTGATGTCCGTTCCCTCGAAGATGAAGTTGTCGGGAAAGGTCTGGATGCGAGCACATTCGCGGACGCTGAGGCGGCGGTACTGGTTCTTCTTGTTCTCCTGAAACTCCCATTTCTCGTGACCGAAGTAGAGCATCTTGGGCGATGAGGGATGCAGAGGAGCATTATCGGCTGTGGCATGGATGGTGAACGATGGTTGGCTCCATCCTCTGCGGCGGTTGCCACGATAGTAGTAGGTGCTGAAACCTGATGCCAGTACATCATGATTGGCGCGTGTGGTATTCGGGGTGAGTTGGTCGCTGCCCTTATAGAAGGTCGGTTGCTCCTTGATGTCACCAATGGCACGTTCGAGAGTGATGGGTTCGGTGCAGGTTGCCGCAGGGAATGTGTAATCGATGTGCAGATCTTTGCGGAAACCCACGATGAAGACACGCTCACGATTCTGCGGAATGCGGTAGTTGACGGCATCGAGCAGTTCCCATTTTACATCGTAGCCAGCCTTGTCGAGGCGGTCGAGGAACATGATGAAGACGTACTTGAAGACGGAATCAAGCAAGCCCTTGACGTTCTCTATCACAAAGAACTTCGGCTGCTTCGCCTCAATCATGTCGATGTATTTGAGGAACAGCTGACCACGCTCGTCCTCCAACCCTTTCTGCTTGCCGGCAACGCTCCACGACTGGCAAGGAGGGCCACCGATGAAGCCATCACAATCGGGTATCGAAGCAGGATCAATCTTGCAGATGTCGCCCAGCACAAACTCGGTGTCGGGATGGTTGCGCATGTACGTAGCACGACAATGCGGTTCGAACTCATTTGCCCAAACCACATCGAAGCCCGCCTGCTCAAAGCCAAGGTCAAGACCTCCACAACCTGCAAAGAATGATACTACCTTCATCTTTTCGTATCCTATGCTATTGTATTTTGCATGCATACTTTGTTTTATTATCCACAAAGTTACATCATTATTTCAAAATAATCAGAGATTATCGAGATAAAAAATCAAATTGCGTGAAATCAGGCTGGTGAGGGTGCTTGTTTGTGTGTGCTTTTTTATGAAGAAACTGCATCGTCGAGCGGGATAGATGGAAGGGAAGCCGTGAGTTGTTCGATGTCGGCACTTGCGATGTCGGCAAGCAGCACCTCGCGTATCACCATGCTCAGCTCTTCCTCTTCAAGGAAACTCTCAGCGGGCAGCACAAGGGGTGTCTCTATAGTCCACTGACTCCAATCCACGCCAATCTCCTCTGCCGTAAATTCCTTCGGCACAATAGGCATCTTCACGTAGAAGAATCCATGCCGATACACATTGACATCGGCAATCTGTGTGATGAGCTTGCCCGACGGCGAAGCCTTCAGCATACCGCGAATCATAGGTGCAGCATCCCTGTCCACATTCGCCACCGCCCTGCCCATGGCTCGCACTTGCACGCAATGAGGATCATGATTCTGTTGGTCGGCCGTCATGACGACGATAGGTCGTTTCTCGTCAAGCCATTCCAGCGCCCCGATGGTCTTACCGCACATCTCCTCCGTCTCAAGGACGGTTCTGTCCTCGAGTTCCGGATTGGCGAAGAAGCGAACTCCCACGCACTTGATGGTGTTTGGAATTAGTTTATTCATTTTGATTATTCAGTATGATAGATCGAATGTTTTTGTTTTCGATTTAGTTTTAGTTGTTGTTTTAGTTTTCGTTATCGTTTAATCCTTCCACCACCCATCCTCCTTCTTTGCAATCACGCGCACCAGCTCATTCATCACCATGCACATCTCGCGGCTGATGTCGGGCACTTCTTCCATCTCCGGCTCACCGTTGGCATCGAGGACGGGGTTGCCATGTTCGTCCTTCACGGGACGCATCTCGCGGCGGCGGTATTCATATTCCCAGGGCGATACCTCCAGTCGTCGCGCTTCTGCCACAGCATAGAAATTCTTGCCAGTGGGTTTGTATTTATCGCTGAAACCATTGTCCACGACTTCTATCACAGGCAGCAGCTCCTGCTGCAACAGCTTCACGATGTCGCGCTCCTTAGGGCTTACGCACGCAGTAACGATCACGCCGCCTTGCTCCCTTGCCACCTTCAGCACCGCCGCCTTCTGTTGCTCAAAGAGGTGCGCATCAGCTCTGTGGCAGACGAGGGGGAAGAGCGGGCGCTGGAGCAGTTCCATGTTGCCCACAAGCTCGATGACGGGGCGCTCGTCTTGGAAATTGAGCGTAGCGCTCACCTTGCCACGGCTGTTTCTGATGCCTTTAGTCGTGATCTGCTGCCATGCCTCGACTTGACGACTGCGGTCGGCAGCTATGAAGCGGTCAGCACAAAGTCCCTGCATGATGCGCTCCGGCGTCCAGTTCGCGCTCTTCATATTGCGATTCACGCGGAAGCAGTCAGGCTTATCGTGCTTTATCAGCCACTTACGGGGGTTGTTATGGATGTATTGGCGCTTAATCTCTATCTCGTCGTTGCCAATTGCCTCCACATCGTTGTAGCCACGAACGAAGAGAGAAGGACCGCGGAAAGAGCGGGTGTGATCGCGATCTTGCCATTGCGACCGCAGCGCCTTGTCTTGATCGTGACTGAACGCTGCAGCGTCTTTTACTTCCCTCATCTTGCGCCATGGTATGCCCAGCGTGTCCCAATAGCAATGGGTGCAACCTATCATCAAACCATTGATAATGCGTCCCAAGTGCTCGGCATTCCCTGGCAGCAAATGTAAAAGAGCGTGGATGTGATCAGGCATCGCTTTCATTTTGTCGCATATACACATAGGGTGGAAATCGGCAACCGTTCTCCATACCTCCTCCACCTTCTTCCCCAGTTCCGTCAGCGCGCAACGTGGCTCCTCGGGCGTTCCGTCTGCAGCCTCGGCATCACCCACAATGTACCCCAGCACCGGCGCTTCGCCGCGCACGCTTAGCGTCACATGGAACCACCCCTCAGTATAATCATTGAGAGGATTGCGCTTCAAGGCATCGGGCGTTTCCGCCTCCTTCTTGCGTATCTTTGCTATTTGTTCTGGCGTTAGGGACATGATTTCTTATATTTTCAAATGTTTGTCAATCTTCACCTTCTCAATCCATTCGGAAACAGTTCCTGTTTCTGGTTATCGTCGATGTAGCCGAGGTGCTCGTCCACATCATACACGGCCACACACTCCACACCAATCTCATTCTCCTCAGCTGACTCCACAACGAGCGTCACCATCCTGCCCACGCATTCCGGTAACCACACACCAAGCCTGTCGGCCACGTCATGATGGCTGATACCTTTAACTGTGTATGTAGGTCGTTGTAGTGTCATTATACTTTATCTGGTAATTTGTTTCTCATCAACTCCACAAGCGAAATAGCAAACACTTCTTTGTTCTTGTACGCTTCTTCATTGAGTTGTTTGATGTTGAATGACAAACAGTTGAATTCGGGTTCTGCTTCTTTAAGATGGAAGAGCATGTAGTTGTCGTGGTGCGGATTGGTATATTCGTAGGGTTTGTCTGCAAGCTCCTTTTTGGTTACAATCTTGATGCCCTCGTTTGTATCTATCTTGAAGAGTTGCTGATCGTCTTTGTTGTACGATAGCAGGTACTTGGCAGAAACAACGTTCTTGTCGAGGATGATGCTACCCTTGGCTTTTGCACCGATTCGTGCAGGATAAAGCATCTTGTCGCCAATCCATGCGGTATTCTCCGTTCGCGTATAACCAACAAGCACAAAGGTCTCATCTGGCAATGTGCGCTCATCATCTTTTGGTTCAGGCAGTTCATCAAAGACGCTGATTCCTGGCACTTGCAAGTCTTGGTAGCGATGGTGCTGCATTCGCTCTCGTTGGGAGGTACGGTTGAGGAAGTTTTCTATCACATCATCAATGAACTTCAAGAAGTAGCTTACATTGCTGTTTCGTGGCGAAATGGCAAATGCTCCCAAACCAGGAATGATCTCATGGAAGTTGAGGAATGGATCGGGATTCTCTGTGCCTGGATAAAGCACGTAAGCACCAGCGCTTCTTTTGATAGCATCCTTGTAGGCGTGCATCTTCAAGAGGTCGGCACGCTTGTATGTTCCTCGTTCCTCCTCGTGCTTGATGTCCGAGAGGTCAATGTCTGCCCCTTTGCGGAACTCGTTGATAAGATTGTCCACACGATACTTTGCATCAAAATGGATGTGCGTTATGAGGTCTTGACGTTCTGCATCTTCGGGATTCTCTATGTCGCCCGGCCATACGGAAAGCGTGTAGTCGGGGCGCATTTGCTGACTCCAACTGCCCGATTTCTCATAATCCTTGGTGTAGGCAAACGTGCGGTTGTAAGCAAACACCATGTTGAGCTTACGCCCCTTGTAGGTGTAAGTTCCATGCATTACCTGCATCTTGCCTTCTTTCAGGCAAAGCCCAAGATACCCTTCTGTTACTTGCAAGAGCTTATTCTTCTCGATTGGTTGGATGCGGAACTTGCGGCTGAACTCCTTGAGCAGTTTGAAGAATAGCCAATATTCATAAAGACGAGCCACATTTTTCTGACCTGCACTATACACATCTTCGCCACCTTCCCAAGTCAGTTTCGCAGCCATGTCGAACATCAGCCACTTCTGCAATATCTCGCGATAACCCGCACGCTTCTGCAAGGTAGGGCTTCCCAACGGCATTGTGGTCAAGTTGCCTAATCTGCGGAAAAGTGGATGAGCAAGGTACTGAAAAAGTTGCTGGCAAACCTCATCGGCTTCATGTTTGAGTCGTTCCTGTGCATGCTGATTGCTACGAATAGAGAGGCAGAAACCAAGGAAGGAATTGAGCACAAACTTCACAAAGCGGTTCTCTGCCACATCGGTTGTGTCATGTCTTGATTGTACACGAATGACCTCAGGAACGGAATCCATTATCTCACGAAGAGGGTCACCATCATGGAGCTTCATTCGGCGGTTAGAAGTCGCCATCTGCCTCAATCCATGATAGCCTAATCTGCGCACGCTTTGCGTAGGTCGTTCTTCTTCCACATCTTCCCATTTCACAATAGGTTGCGTCTCTATCTGCGTAATGGCATCCTCGAACGATTCGCTTTCCACCAATGACTTTACGAATGCAAAACGCTCATATTGCGTCTGTGGGTCAGCATCTTTGTCGATGGTGTAGTTCTGCGTCACAGGACTACTCTGCTGCATGAGAAGTTCGGTGCAATACTCCGTAATGTCCTCCATCATCTTGCGGTAGTCATCCTCGTAACCAATCTTAGTTGAGCGGATTTCAAGAATGAGTTTGCCTTGGGTTTCATTATTATCTTTCGACTTGATGTCGGCAGAGAATGTGCCCACAAAGTTTCCTGTCGTGATCTCTCCGTTTGAAACTCCCGAACGTGATGGATAGCACTTGATAATCTGCGAATCACCATCAATGTAGAAGTCAGCATCGCTCAACTCGAAGTAGTACCGTTTGCCCTCAATAAGCTGAAAGGGCACACCGCTTGCCTTCTCATCCACAAAGATGTCTTCATCCTTGTTGGGCGAGAGGTAAAGCGTGACCTGGCGGTTACGTTTGAGCTTTATGTTGACTTCGTAGGTTTTCATCTTTTTATGTTAAGCAAGTGGGCTTTTCGTTAACACGTTTCTGTGTTCATGTTAAGCAAGTGGGCTTTCTGTTAACACGTTTACGCGTTCATGTTAATGAAAAGGTTTACTAACTTTATGTTGATGTAGTAGTTCTTTTTACCTATTTTAGTGCATTCAAGCAAGCCTGCCTCCACCATTGTATTCAGATACTTAGATGCTGTTTGGCGACTAACCATCATATCCTTTTCCATAAACTCAATTTTGGTATAAGGATGGAAGAATATGTTGTTGAGTAACTCATGACGATACTGTTTGTCAAACAAAACCCTCAGCACCTTCTTATATTCCGCCATCATTATTGAAATGCTCTTTACGAGCCCTATTGTCTGTTCGGCTGTTTCTTCAATGCCTTTCAGAATGAACAATATCCAATCTTCCCATTGTTCTGCATTCTTACCTTCATTGTCTCGAATTGCTTGTATCAATCGGTAATACTCACCCTTATTATGAGTGATGTATCTGCTCAGGTAGAGTATTGGAAGATCCAAACGCTCTGCAATGACAAGATAAAGTATGTTGATTATACGTCCTGTGCGTCCATTACCATCAAAAAAAGGATGGATACTTTCAAACTGATGATGAATGATGGCAAGTTTAATCAATGGGTCAAGGTCATCATCTTGAGTATTGATAAACTGTTCAAGGTTTGTCATCAGACGTTCTATTTCATTGATATCCTGAGGTGGGATGTAAACGACTACACCATCATTTCTTTTCAGTTTTGTTCCTGGCACACTTCTGAAACCAGCACGCGTATTGACAAGCGAAGCCTGAATTTCCTTGATCATGTTAAGCGAGAGAATATCATTCTTCTTTACAAGTTCAAAACCATGCAAAATGGCCTCACGATAGTTTAATACCTCTTTGGTTGAAGCATTGATTATCTCATCTCTTACATTAAGGCTCGCCTTGTACAAATCATCTTGTGTGGTTACAATGTTTTCAACCTCTGAACTATCCTTTGCTTCTTGTAGTGTAAGTGTGCTGATCAGGATATTCTCGTTCGGTATGGTATGAGCCACACCGCGAAGTTCTGCAAGTTTCATGTTTGACTTGTTCAGCTGCTTTAATACAGACTTTGTTTCAAGATCAAACGAGAGTGGTAGATCTGGAATATTGTATGTTGTCATAATACTTCAATTTATGCCTCTGCAAAACTTGTAAATCCATTATCTTGCGCAATCTGGAACATGCGCCAAATCTTCTCTGCCGTAAGTGGATACTTGAAAGCATCAAGTGAAGGCATTGCATCAAGTGTATCAATCTCGATGGCATCCTGCTTGTAGCACAATTGCCACAGAGCAGTAAGCACAGGCGAAATCTTCTTGCGTGAGCCATGAATTTTCGGAAGCAACTTCTGCACCATGGCTGCATCAATGGCCTCTTCATCGCTCATGTCAGTATAGCACTTGCAGATGGTGATGAAGCGCGACATTTCATGTGCCGTACGATAGCCAAACTCCTTCTGTATCTTGCTCAACGTATCAAACATACTGATGAGCGTTGTCTTCATTTCTGCACTCAGCGAACCGCAGAAATCTTTCGATGCAGTTGCCACAAAGTCAGCAGCACGTTCTGCACGATTCTCTATCTTTGCAATCTTTCCTGTTCCGTCCAAATACTCCAGCATCTGCTCTTTGTTTATGCGGAACTCAATCACGTTCGCTCTGTCAAGCACCTTTGGTGAGAACATGTAGGTTGTCTCATCAACATTTATGGTACCGATGATAAAGAGATTCTTAGGTAGCGTGATGGTCGCTGGAACTTTTTTGTTTCCTTCCCATAGCGGTATCTCTTCGCCCGACTCCATTGCAGAAAGGAAATCTGCAAAATATCGCTCCACGTAGCTCATGTTCATCTCATCGAGTACAAGGAAGTATGGTTTGTTCTGGTTCTTAGGCTCTGATGCTTCAAGAATCAATTGCAAAGCTCCATTGTCCGGCATAACGTATTCACCAGGGCGCAAAGCATTGGGATAGCCCAGTAATTGCTCCCTGTTCGTCCAATCAGCACCAACAGGAATCAGCTTGTACTGGCTCTTATCCTCGCAAATGAGTTTGGGAAACGCCATCGCTAACTGCGTCTTACCTGAACCAGTCAAACCACTCAGTATGACGAAAGGCTTGGTGAGGAGCGAACAAAGGTATCGCTGAACAAATTTAGGGTCAAAGATAAGACCTGTTGCAGAAATAGTGTCGATGACAACTTTGGTATCAAATGGCAACTGTTCTTTTATCTTAGAATTTGACAATTTTGCTTTGTTATTCTTTTGGTTATTGTCTATAGTTTCATTATCATCCTTTTCAGTTTCGTCTTCATTTGGATTGCTATGT
>JAZUKC010000010.1:0-17271 GCA_045643065.1 Prevotella sp. | reverse complement strand
AAGGTACGGTAAATAAGATAAAGGAAATCAAAAGGTCTATGTTCAATAGGGCAGGAGTTAATCTGCTAAGGGCAAAGATTATCTATGCTGACTATGGGAGGATACCTCCATACTTGCCACTAAATTGACGCAGAACCCTTTTTAAAATATTTTTTTCGTAGGCACGTTTCTGGATACAAACACAGTCGATATTCTTCATATTGGCTTCATGCTATGCCTTTATCAAAACTACAAGTGTCACATTATCAGCATATTACGCACATAACTCATTCTACTATACTATTTGGGTCGCTCCACGGACAGACAAGCAAAAGCATATAAAAAGGGCTGAGTAGCGTGTTTTGAGGGGTCAAAAACATGCTACTCAGTCAAAAAATACGCAAAAAAACGCCTCCTCATGCACCGTTAGCCTCCATTTGGAGGTATTTTAGAAGGTAACGGCATGAAAAAAGCCCCATCACGCTATCACAGCGTGACGGAGCCTAACGGGTATGCTATATAATATGTCGATTACTTACGATAGTCAGCAAGATCGTCTGGAGTTGAGTCCATAACGAATGCTGCGTGCTTCTCGCACTCTGTGAGGACGAAGCGAGTGTAAACACGTGCGTCCTGTGCGAAGAGCTCTGGTGCCTTGCTTGCGTCAGCAATGAGCAGGAGTGCCTGGATGATAGGAGCAACCATGTCATAGAGATGACGTGCGCAGAGGTCCTTGTACTCGTCGTTCTTTGCCTCGTTAACCTTCTCTACAGCAGCATAGTACTTCTCTGCAGCAGCGAGAATCTTGTCCTTCAGTGGCTGCATCTCTGCTGATACCTCCTCCTGAGCGAGTTCCTCGATGACTGTCTTGTAGAAGCCGTTGGTGATGTAGCGGATGGCAGCAACAACCTGGAGCTGTGTGGTACCCTCGTAGATAGAGAGGATACGAGCATCACGATAGAGACGCTGGCAAGCGTACTCGAGCATGAAGCCTGAACCACCATGTACCTGAATGCCGTCGTATGTGTTCTGGTTAGCGTACTCAGAAGCTGTACCCTTAGCGATAGGAGTGAATGCATCAGCGAGCTTAGCATACTTCTTGCACTCTGCACGCTCCTCTGGTGTCAGTTTGCCACCCTCTGCCTTACGGTCACGCTCGATGTCCTCAAGACACTTGTAGATGTCAACGTAGCGGCTGGTCATGTAGAGCATGGTACGGTTAGCAGCAACCTTTGCCTTCATGATAGAGAGCATGTCATAGACAGCAGGGAAGTTGATGATTGCCTTGCCGAACTGCTTACGATCCTTAGCATAAGCGAGTGCCTCCTCGTATGCAGCCTGCGATGTACCAAGCGATTGGCCTACGATGCCAAGACGTGCACCGTTCATCAGAGCCATGACGTACTTGATAAGACCCATTTTACGTGAGCCACAGAGGTATGCCTTAGCGTTCTTATAAACGAGCTCACATGTAGGAGAACCGTGGATACCGAGCTTGTTCTCGATACGACGAACGTCAACGCCACCGTCGCGCTTGTCGTAGATGAACATTGACAGACCACGACCGTCCTTTGTGCCCTCCTCTGAACGTGCCAGCACGAGGTGGATGTCAGAGTCGCCGTTGGTGATGAAACGCTTACAGCCGTTCAGACGCCAGCAGTCGTTAGCCTCGTCGTATGTAGCCTTGAGCATAACAGACTGAAGGTCAGAACCTGCGTCTGGCTCAGTGAGGTCCATTGACATTGTCTCGCCCTCGCATACGCGTGGAACGAACTTCTGACGCTGCTCCTCGTCGCCGAACTCATAGAGAGTCGTGATACAGTCCTGGAGTGACCAGATGTTCTGGAAACCAGTATCAGCACGAGCGATGAGCTCGTTGAATACTGCATAGACAGTCATTGGGAAGTTGAGACCGCCGTAGCGACGTGGCATTGTTACGCCGTTGAGACCAGCCTTGCGCATAGCGTCGAGGTTCTCGTAGGTCTTTGAAGCGTAGATCATGCGGTTGTTCTCTACGTGTGGACCCTCAGCATCTACAGCCTCAGCATTAGGTGCGATGATCTCAGCGCAGATTTCACCAGCGAGCTCACATACGCGGTCGTAGTTATCGAGTGCATCCTCGAAGTTCTGAGGAGCGTAGTCGTACTCGTCCTTATCAGCATAGTTGCGCTCCTTGAGCTCAACGATGCGCTTCATCAGAGGGTGGTTCAGGTGGAACTTAATCTCTGGATGTTCTGTATAGAAATTTGCCATAAAAAGCCCCACCTAACCTCCCCCAAGGGGAGGAATTTTTAATAGTGTTGCTATTAACACCATTCCGCTGATGGGGTTAGCGGATTTATTTATTTAAGTCCCCTAATATGTGCAAGACACATAAAGAGCTCCCCCTTTGGGGGATGGGGGGCTACTTATTATTCTTCTTGTAATACTTGATGTGCTTTGGAACGACTTCCTCAACAGTGCCGTTGATTACATAGTCGGCGATGGTGTTGATAGGAGCGTTAGGGTCATTGTTGACAGAGATGATGATGCCTGAGTCCTGCATACCAGCGATGTGCTGAATCTGACCAGAGATACCACAAGCGATGTACACCTTTGGACGAACAGTAACACCTGTCTGACCAATCTGACGGTCATGGTCAACCCAACCTGCATCGACAGCGGCACGTGAAGCACCAACCTCTGCATGAAGGATGCTTGCAAGCTCGAAGAGCTGGTCGAAGCCTTCCTTTGAACCAACGCCGTAGCCACCAGCAACAACGATAGGAGAGCCCTTAAGGTTGTGCTTTGCCTTCTCTACGTGACGGTCGAGAACCTTAACAACGTACTCGCACTCAGGAACGTACTTAGCAACGTCATGACGAATGACCTCGCCCTTGTAGTTCTCGTCGAGAACTTCCTTCTTCATCACACCCTCGCGCACTGTAGCCATCTGTGGACGGTGCTCTGGGTTGACGATGGTAGCAACGATGTTACCACCGAATGCAGGACGAATCTGGTAAAGCTGCTGCTCGTAGTGCTTGCTAACGAGTTCGCCAGCCTCGTTCTTCACCTTCATGTCGAAGTCGCCAATCTCAAGCTCTGTACAGTCGGCAGTAAGACCGCTGAAGAGTGCTGAAGAAACACGAGGACCGAGGTCACGACCGATTACGGTAGCGCCCATGAGACAGATCTGTGGCTGCTCCTCCTTGAAGAGGTTTACAACGAGTGCAGTATGTGGATTTGATGTATAAGGGAAGAGACCCTCAGCATCAAACACATGAACCTTGTCAACACCATATTTGAGTACCTGCTGCTCAACGCCGTCGAGGCCAGAGCCAGCAATGATACACTCAAGCTGAACGCCAAGAGTATTGGCGAGTTTGCGACCCTTTGTCAGGAGTTCGAGAGCAACGTCCTTAACCTGTGTGCCCTCTATTTCGCAATATACAAAAACGTTATTCATAAAAGAGACCCACCCCCCTTGCCCCCTCCCGTTAGGAGGGAGGGGGAGTACAAATGCTTATTCGTTGGAGGTTATAGTGGGCATTTTCTTGTTGTTTATAATTGACGCATCCCTATATAATAGTATTTTAACTATTCATATTCCCCCTCCCTCCTAACGGGAGGGGGCAAGGGGGTGGGTCTATCCTATTATCTTTTCGTCAAGAAGTTCTACAATCAGCTGCTCGATGTCCTCGTCCGAACCAGTCATTGTGCGTGACTCCTTTGCCTTGAAGACGATGTTCTTAACAGCCTTTACGTTTGTAGGCGAACCAGCCTTACCAATCTGCTTTGGATCAGCATCAATGTCAGCAGCACCCCACTGGGTGATGTTCAGGTATGGCTTCTTCTCGATGAGTGCTGCAGTCTCTGCATCCTCAGCATTGCGCTCTGCAACAACAGTTGCGTTCTTGTACTTCATCACGCGCTTTGCATTGCGTGGACGACAAGGAGCAGCCGAGCCGTTTACTGTTACTACGAGTGGGAGTGGAGCCTCAACGGTCTCAACACCACCGTCGATGTGACGCTTGATGACAACCTTCTTTGCCTCTGGATCGAGGGAGATGATTTCCTCTGCGTATGTTACCTGTGTAAGACCCATCTTCTCTGCTATCTGTGGACCTACCTGTGCGGTATCGCCATCGATAGCCTGACGGCCACCAAGGATAATGTCAAAGTCGCCAATCTTCTTGATTGCCTGCGACAATGTGTAGCTTGTTGCAAGAGTGTCTGCACCGCCAAGAGGACGGTCGGTTACTACATAGCCCTCATCAGCGCCACGGTAAAGAGCCTCACGGATTACCTCTGCTGACTTTGGCAGACCCATTGTTACCACTGAAATAGTAGAGCCAGGGAACTTATCCTTGAGGACAAGTGCCTGCTCAAGAGCGTTGAGGTCGTCTGGATTGAATACAGCAGGAAGAGCAGCACGATTTACTGTGCCCTCGGCTGTCATTGCGTCAGGACCTACGTTTCTTGTGTCTGGTACTTGCTTGGCAAGTACTACAATCTTTAAACTCATTAGTTGTTATTTATGATTTATATTTGTTTATTACGTTATTAAAAAAGGAATTGGTCTCTTAGGCACAATTATGCATAATGACGCAATTTCGGTGCAAAATTACTAATAATTTCTCATATCAGCAAAGAAATTGGTCTAAATTAGACTCCCAACTGCACATTTTTCGTCTAAATGTGCAGTTTTCTTCTTTGCGTATTAATAATTAGCATGTTATACAGAAGGAAAAAAGCGTCAACTCTTCATACTTAGTTGGCGCCTATATATATAATAAAATGTTCGCGCGAGAGCTTTGGCAATAGTATTGATAGCAAATGGGGACGTCATTCGTAGCAAATGAAAATTTCATTCAATGCTTTTGAAATTTTCATTCAATACTTCTAACATCGTCATTCAATAACTACTAACCAGATAGCAAGATCAATATGTGCAGAGCAGGGCACAGACTTTGTCCTGGAATGACTTTGCGGGAGCAGACTTCAAGGTGCCTTGATTGATGATGGAGAAGCAATAGATGTTGCCGTTAGGTGCTGTAAGATAGCCAGATAGCGAAGATACACCCTCGACAGTTCCGGTCTTTGCATGTACATTTCCCTCTGCCTTGGTGCGCCTCATGCGTTTGCGCAGCGTACCATCAACACCTGCTATTGGCAGGGATGGATAGAGGTATTCGTAGATGTTGGTGTTCTTGAAGGCGTAGCGAAGCAACTTTATCTGGAGTTCTGCCGACTGATAGTTGTAGAGCGACAGACCGGAACCATCGACTATTCTATAGTCTGACGGCTTCATTCCCACTTTCTTTATCAGCGCTTCCTCAGCCGAGACGGCATCCTTTGCCCTTCCCGGTTTCTTGTGCTTTACGACATCAGCCGCCACCTGGTAGAACATTGACTCAGCATAGAGGTTGTCTGAATCCTTCATCATCTTCAGAAGTATCTGATCGATAGTATGATAGCGAACGGAGAATGTTGACATCACATTCTGCTGAGAATCATAGAATCTGTTGCCGAGCGAGTCCTTTGGCATCTCCGTCATAGGACGAACAACGATGTGGGCATCAGTTATCGAGCGCAGGAGTCTATCGGCGAGACCATCCTTACGGTTCCACAGCACAGGCGTCAGCACTGGGTTGTCATCGTCCCAGCACCATCCTTCGCCAAGAAGTTCCGTATCCTTGAACGAGCGGTCTTCCTTTACCATGCCATAGATAGTGTCAATATGTTCCTTCTGCAGTGCCTCCACGAAGGCTTTCATATCGTCGGTGTTGAAACGAGGGTCCATTCCGCCTTCGATGATAAGGTCGCCCACAAGGACGTTTGACTTCCTTTCCGGTTGGGAAGGATTAGAAGCATCGTAGATAGCGCCACGATATTTGAGTTTCGTAGCATAGCGATACGAACCGCCAAGGCGATCAAGGGCAGTGATGGCTGTAGTCAGTTTCAGTGTCGAAGCCGGACGGAGAGTCTGCTGTTCGTTGTAGGCATAGACCACAGAATCGGCAGTCAGGTCATAGACCATCATTCCTACATAGCTATGTTTGAAGAGATCTGCCTCAAGCAGTTTGTCTATCTGCTGTTGCAACGTAAGCGACTTATCCACCTCTACGGTATCTACTGTGAGCGAGTCATTTATCTGGACAGCAACAGAGTCTGCAGGTATGACGACCTCATCCTGTCCGTACACCTTTGGTACAGACAGGATGAGCAAAGCTATGAGCAACGGAGTGAGTCTCAGTAGCTTATGATATGTAGAAGAGAGAGTTTGTGTTATCATCATTTTCTATCTTGTCAGAGAGAGTTTCAGCGACAGGCCGAAGTCCTGAGTGGTAGTCGGATAACTATTGTTAGACAAGAGTGGAGTATTCGTCTGGCGGTTCAGATAGAAACTCATCGTAACGAGACGAGAGAGGGTATAGTCTGCCGTGAACGAAAGTTTGAACGCATCGTTTCCGCTGGTAGCAGTCGAGGTCGCCGTTGCTATGTCGCGGTTGATGGCTGCCTGCTTACGATAGCTGAGGTCAAAACGGACGTTGAGGTCATGACTGAAACCACGTCGTGCCGATGTTGACGCCTGACGATTGTTGTTATTGTTCTGTTTCTCATCAGCTTTGCCCTTATTTGCTCCCTTCACCTTACGATGACCACCACGAGCAAAGAGGTTAAAGTCCTGAATCTTATATCCCATACCAATCACCATATCCTTCGAACTTGTCTCCGTCAGCTGGACGCTCGACATCGAAAGGTTTATGACGCGGGTTGTCTTATACTCTGCCTTGATTGTCATGTTGTTATACAGCGTAACATCCACACCGAGGAGTGGCGAGAAGGCTTCGTTGATGCTGACCTGCGAGATGTTATACATCGAGTTTGGAATAGCATTGCCTGTCGTTGCGTCATTGATAAAGCCAAGGCCATTCATGAACTCCATGTAGGTAGAGAAGCTTGAATATGAACCTACGGCATAGATGCTCTTGTAGGCATGAGAGATATTAACACTCTTGAAATGGTCACTGAACCAAGGCAGATTGCCAAGTCCGCTATATCTGAGGGACCAGTTAGGCAACAGTCGAGAGAGTGCAGGGAAGACGCTAAGACTGTTTCCTCCCATCGACGTATAGGTGCTGAGGAATGCCGGTACCATAACGTCAGCGCTGTACTTATCCACTGCACCATATGCAGGATCAAACTTCTCGCCTGCATGTGGCGTTCCTATCGGATAGACAGCATTTGCATACTGTGCCTCTACCCTATCGCGGAACGTATTGAGCGAGTTACAGAACTTCTCGAACGTCTTTGAATAGAAGCCGTTGGTGGCATTGCCAATACCGTCGAAAGCAGTACCGAGCGAGAGCGTAGTCATTGTGAATGTGCCGGACATTGAGGTCGGATTGCCACGGTACATGTACTGTACGCTCTTTCCGGATGTCTGTGTACGACTGGCATTTACATCGATTTTGAAATTACGGAACGGCTCAAGCGTCATCTTAATCTGGAGGTCTTCTGTCTTGTTGGTTGTAGCAGGCGTTGCCACTGTGGTATCGCCCAACAGCCATCCGTTGTCTCGTGCCTTCTCTATATAGTCGTCGCCTATCAGACCAAATCCAAAGTCAAGGCCTGGACTCATTATTCCACCCATAGACTTCTGACCAAAGGCGTTGCCCACAGAAGGCACGAATCCTGGCAGAGACATTGAGTAGTTGTTCTTGTAAGACAGGCTGACGTTGCGCACCATCATGAGGAATCGTGCTGCCGACTGTGCCAGTTTGTATGCAGGCTTATCGTCCAGGTCAGGCTTCTTCAATACAGACAGTTTCACCTTCTGCACGCTATCGCCAGAGAGACGCACCATAATCTTATTGTCGTCCTTCTTCTTATACTTCAGTTTCACGTCCTTACCATTCTCGTCCTTGGCAGACACAACAAGGCGCTTTGACTTCTTACCGTGCGAGAACTCTACCATACTGTCTGGATAGAGTGTGATCTCCTTCTGTACAGCATTTAAGTTCTTTGGCAACTGAGCATTGCGTCCGGCTGTATTTCTGCCAGCATTCTTTGCCTGAGCGCCTTTCGCCTTATCACCTTCGCCCTTGCCGTCATCGCCCTCACCGTTCTTCTTTGCCTCGGCATCCTTACGCTTCTGTTCCTTTTTCTTTGCAGCCTCCTGCTTTTTCTGGAGCCTCTGGCCCTGGCTCATGGATTTATTGAAGCGTTCGTTTGTCTTCTTCAGGAACGGTATATGATTATACAGTTTCTCCATGGCAAACGTTCCGTTGAGGGTAAGCGTTCTGTTCATGGCAATAGTATTGCCAAGCGACGTACCGTCTTCGAGGTCAGTACCACGAACCCAGTTATATGTTGACGAGTAGTTACCATCGGCTGTAAGCCAGTCGAAGATAGGAATCATGTTCAGCGGCACCTTGTATGAAGCACTTACATTCTGGCTGTAGTCAAGCGGAGTACCCAAATGCTTTATGCTGGTCCACACAGAATCCTTCCATGCTTCAAACTGGTCTGGGTACAGATCCTTATTGATTGCCGTATATGGTTCTTCAATCTCTGCATGAGTAGCAGACTGGAACTGGAAGTGAAGATTCTTTGTAAGGTCCCAACGCAGAGAGAAGTCTCTGTTCCAGAGGAATTGCTCGCTGAACGTGAGAGGCAGCTGCGAGTTCTCCATCGACTCCAAGTCGCGCTCCTGAAGCTCGTAGTATGATCGGGACATGTCCGTGTTGAATGCAATGGACTGTGGCAACCAGTTCAGACCGAACTTCTTAAGGATATCGTAATACTTAGACTTTGACTTTATCTTCTTGAACGGTTCGAAACTCTTATAGACAGGACTCCATGAATAGTTCAGCGAACCCTTCCATGCGTCTTCGTTCTCATAGGTAGTAGTCTCGCCAGACTTATGCGAGTGAGAGTGACTGTATGAGAATGAGAAGTTGGCTGGATCGTAAGGCATTGGATGGCCCTTTGTCGATACGCCGACACGAACGTTAGAGAGCGAGAAGTTCGTATTCACCGTCTTCGATACGGCGATGTTCTCTATAGAGTCGCGCTGATGCTTATCCATAGACTCCAACGCATCGTTGAGTTTCATGTCCGTATCAAGCGGATTGTATTTTGGCGCTGTGCGTTCCTTAGTGACACTATAATAAATAGGTGCACTTACCTTCATCTTGTCAGGGAAGAACTTGCCGAGTTCTACGTTCATCGTAGCCGAATATGAAGTGAAATCATCTACAGAACGCTGCATGATGCTTTCTTCAAGTCCACCGAAACCAGATGAAGTATGCTTGCCAGAGACATTCACTGTGCCGAGATCCGAGAGCTGAAGGTTCATGTTGCCCTGTGCAGCCCAGCCTCCAGAGTTCTCCGTTTCCTTAAGACGCAACTCATTGACCCACACCTCGCCTGCCTTAACATCCGAGCTAAGGTTTCTCACACCGATAATCATTGTCTTCACCTCTCCGAGCGTTGGGTTACCCTTTATCGTAACCTTGTTCTGCGGATGGTTCTCATCATAGCCGGTAAACTCCTGAGTATATGACACGCCCGATACGTTACGTTCCTTCTTTATGGCAGTAAACGTTCTAAGGTCGATATTGAGCATATTCTCCTCTGGCCATACAGCCTTACATCCCGAAGCAGAGTACGTGTCGTAATGTCCGGCAGGAGTCAGTTTCAGTGGTATCTCATACTCGTAGTAGTTTGACTTATAGTCAGATCCGAGACGTACGAACACTGCCAACTGGTTATCCTTAAGGTTAGTAACATTGTTCTCGAAGGCGTTGGCATGAACATACATCTGCAGGCGGCGATAGTTACGCATGTCAACCGTTGCATTCTTATACACACACTTGGCATCGCCCGACGACATGTTGGAAAGTGTGAACGCCAGGGCCTGCTCGTTGTTCTCCGTAAGCTGTGGCTGTGAAGGATCGACAACGCGCGAGATGCCTGGAGGCAGCACATAGTTGACAGGCGACTTGTCATTGTTCTCCTCTATGTTGACTGCCGATACTGACATCGATGCCGTATTAGGAGCACTCGGATTCAGATTCTGTTCATATACACGCCACTCTCCACGCACAAGGTCGAGCGTACCGAAGCGAAGGACGGCATGCTTTTCAAATCCTGTCATGAACATTCGCATGAAACGGATAGAGGTAAAGTCAGAAATCGAACCTACCTTCTGCTCGTATTCTCTCAGCGGGATGCGGAACTGATACCATGCCACGCTATCGCGTTCGCCGTTTCTCAGCGTAGGCGACGTAACTCGCTTATCCACAATGTAGTTCTTACCCACAACAAGGTCTTCCGGACGGATAGAGACATGGTACTGGTAATACTTCTCGTATTCGTTCAGAGTGTAGTCCTGGTTGATGTCTTCCACATCAGGAGTCGTCTTGTAAGATGTATCAAAGTTCTCTGTTCGAGAGTCAGAGTCAGGCGAATTGCCCTGAGGTCCGTTGATGTGCTTGTATCTCTTCAGGATAGATGCCTGCTGCTCGTCCCACTGACTGCCACGGAAATAGCTGTAGTTATCTGCTGCAGGGTCGTCCTGTATCTCCTTATATCCATCGCTATTGTGGTCAACATTGTTGTTGACAAAGCTCATAAAGTCATGATACCAGCTACCGGTACGCTCCTCATCATCGGTAAGACCGTTGTAGCCTACGTCCTGTTGCTTTCGCGTATTGGCAGAGGTAGAGAATGCGTAAGTAACGGCAGCCTGCGTTGGCACCTTACCCCACTGCGTAGGTTGGGTAGCATCCGTTCCATCTACAGGCATACCACTCTCGTAGAATTTCTTTCCGTCACGCAGGATATCCTCCGAAACCTCACCGAGGTTGAAGTAAAGATCGCCGCCCATGCCTGTCGTATTGTCATAGCCATTGTTGCCCTTGATGAACGGATCGAGCATCCAGAACTCGATGTATTCTACGTTAGCGGTCTCAAAGTCAGAGGTGTCGAGCTTACGCATCATACCACCCCACCCTCTCTGTGGATTGTTCAGGCGTCCCTGGTTGTTAAGGTCGGTTGTGAAGTTGTATGGTCCACGCTCTTCTGGATAGTAGGCAAGGTTAAGCACAGAGAGTGTGTTCGTAGCACCGTTGTACGAACTTTGGTCACGGTTAGGGAACAACTCGCTGACGTAAACCTCACGAACATAGTGATTTGAGAGCTGTTTTGCGTCTCCCTTTATATGGGCTGGAGTGAGCGAAGAAGAGCGACGGGTGAACAGCGGGTCGATGTTATACCACGCCAGGAGCGAACGATTGAAACCACTGGTCAGACCAGTCTTGTCCTGACTCTCTGGGAACATCGACGGTACACTTGATATTGTCCATGATGTTGGGGTGGAAACGTCTATCGTATTCTTTGTGTTTTCAAAATCGTCAAGATACGAAGCGTTGTCCTGAGTGCCACTTGCCGTACCGGCAATGAGATGTGCGAACTCTGCTGACACTGAGATACTTGACGGTGCAGTAAGGTGAAGCAGCGGCAGTTTGTCAAGCATATTCGTGAGCCATTGCGACTCTTTCTTCCAGTTCAGGTTAAGACCCCAGAGGGTGTTGCTAAGCGGTTCTGAACCCATAGACACCTTCGTAGTCAAAGACTGTTCACTAAGATGACGGAACGTACCGGACATCTGGAAGTCCTTTGAGAAGTCATACTCCCAGTTGACGCCATACATCGTCTTTCGTTGCTGTCCATAGTCGGTGTCGCTTTCCAACGATACGTTGACCGATGTGCCAGCATCGATGATGCTCTGGTTCAGAATCGTCACCTCACCAGCAGCATAATCCACCGAGTAGTCGGTTCCTTCGGTCAGTGTAACGCCACCGGCAGTAACCACAACGGAACCTCTCGGCACGTTGACAGCTCCACATGAGATAACATTCGCTGACGATCCCTTGAACTGACCTTGCAACATAAACTTATTCTTCTCGGCAATCTGCTTTGCAGAAGTCTTCGTCATGTTGTAGAGTTCGGTATATGCGTATTTATCAGCCACTTCCGGCGACACGCCTTTCTGCATCAATGCTGTCTTCAGATAGCTACCGAACGGTTCGGCAGCAGGGAAGAAGACGCGTCCGTTTGCTACCGTATATCCTTCCACGAAGTCAAAGTAGCCGTTAGGATGAGCCTTATTGTTATTGTCAAGACGGTCTGCACCGAGCATCTTTATGAGCGTTGTGCCCTTCGTTGCCTCTTCTGGAATATAAGAAAGGTACACGCCCGTAGTGTCGCTCTGGAACTTAACGTCCAGGCGGAACTTCTCTTTCTCTACGTTAGAAGCAAGGTAATAGACATTCTTCATCATCAGTGGCCAGTTGCCTTGCTGTGGATCGTTGGCTGTATTCTTTATAGCCTTGACGAAGAGTGCCTGAGTATTGTCGGTAACATCACTTGCAAACTCACCCACCTGATAGGTCTGTCCACCGTAGGTATATTCGTATGCCACGGCGAGCACCTGGTCTGTCTGCAGCGTTGTCTTAAGCGACAGATAGCCAAGGTATTCGTTCAGCGTGTATTCTGACGACGAAAGCAGTCGCGCACGCTCAATCTTCTCATAGTCGGTACCACCGACAAGTCCGTCGCCATCAAGCACCGTCGAGGTCATATCGATGTTACGCGCATCGCCAAGGTTATTGACAATGTAGCTGTACTCACTGTTGCTGCCGTTGGCAGCAGGGGTACTCTCGCCGCCACCGGTGTACCAGCGTATGTTCGACACATGCTTTGCCTCGCCTAAGTCGGTGAGGGCAACGATGTTACGAGTATTGTTCGTCTGACCGTTCTTGTTCGTTACCCACACCTCCATACGGTTGATTTTAACACCGGTGGTGAGGTTTGGCAGAGTGGACATTGCCTTGTCGTAATTGCCACGGAAGTTATGCGAGAGGAAGAAGTGACGGTTTTCCTCGTAGTTTGCTACGTCTATCTCGAACGGAGTAAACTGAACGCCGCCCTTGGTGCTTACGCTTGACGAGTTAGATTTCTTCTGTGAGAGCACCGTCTGGAGCTTAAGTTTGCCGAACTGGAAGTCGGTACGGATACCGAACAGCGACTGCGAGCCCTGGATAAGGCTGGAATTGCCAGGGAAAGAGACATTGCCTAACTCTACGAGTTTTATGATTTCGTCTTCCTTACCGTCATATTTCAGCTTTATGTTCTGCTGGTCGAAGTTGAACGTAGCGTCAGTGTTGTAGTTGAAGTTCATCTTGAACTTATCACCGACATTACCCGTTACGTTGGCATTAATCTTCTCATCGAAGTCGATGGTCGTAGTCTTACGGTTGCGGATAGGCAGCGAAGGGTTGTCGATAGACTTAAGCGTAGCACCGAACTTCAGTTCTGCTGTTCCCTGCATCTTTATGCGAACGCCACCAGGACCGAATATTTTCTCTGCCGGACCAAGGTCGAAGTGCATGTCTGTAAAGTCAAACTTATCCTTTCCTTTCTGCTCAAATATCTCGGCATTCTTACCGCGATAGTACGCCGAACGTTGCTGTCCGTCAACGAAATGCATGTATTCGTCGAGCGACATGCTGATAGGTGCCTCAACGTAGGTGCCACCTATCTTGTAGCCGAAGTTGTAAGTGTTGGTTGAATCGTTATATTCCACCTTCTGCTGCAGATTGTCCGGACGTCGGAGGTCTGCCGAACCCTGGCGCAGATCTTCCACAACGACAGGTGTAGTACGCTGAATCTGCCAGCGTGGATGCAGCAGCGAGTCAGGGATTTCTTCTGTTTCGAGCACAAGAATCTCATCAAGACGCGTTGTCAGTGAGTCTTTCTTTGCATCCTTGCCGTTAGCCTTCCGCTTATTATCGGTAGCATTCTGCTTATTGTCAGTTGTTTTCTGCTGACCGTTATTGTTACGATTACGGTTATTGTCCTGAGGCATAACCACAGCAAAAGCAGTCAACACCGTGAAGGCGCTGACCATCAGCCATGACGTTATGTATCTCAGTTTGTTCTGCATTTCTATTGTTCCCTCCCCTTAAGGGGCGGGTGAAAGGTTGGGATTTTACTTTATCATCTTGAGTGCCTGCTTAATAACCGTAGCCACAGGCGTATCTGGATCCTTGGAGAGTATCTCTGTAACGACCTTCGCAGAAGGTGCAGGAGAGAAGCCAAGTGCCGTCAATGCTGCTACGGCTTCGTCTCGAACGGCGCTGTTAACGTTGCTTGTCACACCGTTTCCAGCAGTAGCATGCAGTTCCTGTGCTATGCCGAGGCTCACAATCTTGTCTCGAAGCTCGAGTATTATGCGCTGAGCCGCCTTCGGACCGATGCCCTTTACGGTCTTGAGCATCTTCTCATTGCCTGACGCAATGACGTTGCAGAGGTCGCCAGGGGTAGTGGCTGACAGTATCATGCGTGCTGTATTGCCACCCACACCGTTTACGGTGATGAGCAGACGGTACAGTTCTCGCTCCTGCTTTGTTGAGAATCCGAACAGCGTAAACGAGTCATCGCGGCCGCCGGTGAGCAGTTGTTCGTGTACATATACCTTTGCCTCATGGCCTAAACCCACCTTTTGCAGCGAGGTATAAGTGTTCAGCGTTATGCCGAGAGCATAGCCAACGCCTACTGCTTCTACGACAGCAAGTGCTGGATTCAGTTCTGTCAGTTCGCCTTTTATGTATTCTATCATCGTTGTTTGTTGTTTTATTGTCGGGTTCCTGTTATGCCATAGCGACGACCGTCTTTCTCTATTACGAGGCGTCCATTTACTATACGCTTGCGCATTTCCATTCGTGGCGCCTCAATTTCGGAGATTCCTGTAGCGTTTTTATCCTCGATTTCGAAGGTGGCGTATGCCGGATAATGGTCTGAAAGGGCAGTACCGTCATCGCGAAGGAAGTCGTAACCGTTGCCGAACTCCTTCAGAATGAGCTTAAAATCAGACTTCTGACGGTTCACGTAGATTATCTTGTCCAGCATTTCCGGTATATTGCCATGCTCTTTCGAGCGCAGATACTCCTGCCAAGCATCACGGGCGTCGATGCTTTTGTTGTTGTTCAGGCGGTCAAGCACCATTCCTTTCAGGTCCTGCAGGTCATAGCGTGTGTTGAAATCGCCCATGATGATGAGCGGATGATTGCACTTAATGCTGCTTTCTACATAGTCCATCAGCTGCGCCATCTGCTTCACTCGCGCCTGTCGGTCTTGCTCTGCGCCATGCGCATCGGCATGAAGGACGATGAAATCGAGTGTCACCTGGTCATCAACATCCACTTCATAGTGGCGGAATCCCTTCAATGTGAGGCTGTCGTTGTCATGATCGAGATAGCCGTAACAGTCGTTCCATGCCTTGATATACTCGTTATACGCACGCATTGGTTGCTTTACGAGCAGTCCGAGTCCGTCTGTCTTGAAGCGGTAAGTCCTTGCCAATATGCCCAAAGCGATAAGTGCCGAGGCCTCGAAACGCCCTCCATGTGTCATCACTTGGTAGCCGGACAGGTTGCTGGTGAGCACGTCATGGTAGTTGAAGTCCTCGTTTAGTCCTACGACATCCCACGATTTCTCCATCAGTTTCTGTGCTATCACCTTGGTATATTTCTCCTGTGGGCCCTCCGGATTGATATTGATGGTCAGGCCGACAGCAGACAATGTCGGTGGCAAACCATCGACATTAAAGGTAGCAACCTTAATTTCCCGATTCTGATTCTGTGCAGAAACGCCAATCGCCACTGCAAGAAAGAATACGAAAAACATGAATTTCTTTATACCAATCATACCGTTTATTTTATTTCGCACGTACGTACAATATATATAACGATATTGTTGCGACATTATTGCATTACAAGGAAACTTTTTTGTTAATTAATGCAATTTGTAAGAAAAAACTTTGATTTTCTTACGTTTTATCATATATTTTTACTAATTTTGCAGCGCAAAGTAATTTAAACCTATAAAAACTAACAATAAAATCATGACAAAGATCAGAGCAGCCGTAGTAGGATACGGCAACATCGGACGCTTCACAGTGGAAGCATTGGAGGCAGCGCCTGACTTCGAAATTGCCGGTATAGTACGCCGTGCAGGTGCAGCAAACTGCCCAAAGGAACTGAGTGACTACAAGGTTGTGAGCGACATAAAGGAGCTTGAGAACGTAGATGTAGCCATTCTCGCTACTCCTACCCGTTCGTGCGAGGAGTTTGCAAAGCAGATTCTGCCACTCGGCATCAACACCGTTGACTCGTTCGACATCCACACTTCTATTATCGACTATCGCCGTTCGCTGGACAAGGTGAACAAGGAGACTGGCACTGTCAGCATCATCGCTGCTGGTTGGGACCCAGGTTCTGACTCTATCGTCCGCACACTCATGGAGAGTCTCGCTCCAAAGGGACTTTCTTACACCAACTTCGGCCCAGGTCGCTCTATGGGACACAGTGTTTGTGTACGCTCGAAGGCTGGCGTTAAGGACGCTCTTTCTATGACAATCCCTACTGGCGAGGGTGTTCATCGCCGCATGGTTTACGTTGAACTGGAGGAGGGTGCTGACCTTGCTGCTGTCACTGCAGATATTAAGGCTGATCCATATTTCGCTTCTGACGAGACTCATGTATTCCAGGTAGAGTCTGTTGATGCTCTTAACGACGTTGGCCATGGTGTGAACCTCACTCGCAAGGGTGTTTCTGGCAAGACTCACAACCAGATGTTTGAGTTTAACATGAAGATCAACAACCCTGCTCTTACAGCCCAAGTGCTTGTAAATGTGGCACGTGCATCGCTCCGTCAGCAGCCAGGTTGCTACACAATGATTGAGATTCCTGTCATCGATATGCTGCCAGGCGACCGCGAAGCAATTATCGGTCATCTCGTATAAAGAACTCTCTTTTGCCAGACGGCACATCCGTCTGAACTTTATTCCATATTCCGTCATGTTGCACTCTCCATGCAACATGGCGGTTTTTTTGTATTATAATCATTTGTGTACGGTAAGCAAATGGGACCAGCAAAACGCCTAAGTAGCGGGAATTTGCAAGTCTCAACGGAGCAGGATGGATAAAATCACAACAAAGCATGAGGCCTATTTGCCTGAAGGGCGAGTACATATTTAGCCTAGGACAACGTCGTATCTAAAAACATTCGACATCTTTTCGGCTGAAGGCCGAGAACATATTTAGCCTAGGGCAACGTCGTATCTAAAAACATTCGACATCTTTTCGGCTGAAGGCCGAGAACATATTTAGCCTAGGGTAACGCCGTATCTAAAAACATTCGACATCTTTTCGGCTGAAGGCCGAGAACATATTTAGCCTA
>JAZUKC010000009.1:0-34636 GCA_045643065.1 Prevotella sp. | reverse complement strand
ACAAGTAACTTGTGCCTGGAAGGCACTACTATGATACGTTCAGTTGGTCGTACATCACAGTGAACGTATCAAGGTACTGCCTTCCAGGCAGATATTGTGGATACGCGCTATCCCCGCACTGCGTACGGGGTTACTCAAAGTGTTGGCTTCCAGCCAAATATCGGGTTTTACAAAATTCGTCGAACTCAGGTTAAAATAGCATCCCAGATGGTTATTGGATACTCTCGGATATGCCTTGGCCAGTCTCGTGATATGCCTTGACCAGTCTCTTGATATGCCTTAATCAGTCTCTTGATATGCCTTGACCAGTCTCTTGATATGCCTTGACCAGTCTCTTGATATGCCTTGATCAGTCTCGTGATATACCTTGAACAATCCCCTGATATGTATTAATCAATCCCCTAATAGATATTGAATAACCCCCTAATATGTATTGAGTGAAAATGCGTTTTCGCCATTTAACTAGTCATTTTGGCGAAAAATTTCAAATTTTTGGCCAAAAATTAAAAATTTTTCGCCAAAATGCTTTTATTTTTCGCCAAAAATTTTTGGTAAATCGCCAAAACACAAGATAACAAGCAGCCTCTTGCCCCGTAAGATGCTACCAGTTGGCATCTGAAAGGCTATGCCTTGCCGCTGAGATGACAATGAGATGCGATTTGTATTGCTACCTTATTCCCCTTTATCGGTAAGATTCCATTGCCAAAAAACATGCTCCTTCGTTCGGCTTTTTGGTCAAAATCAACACGAAACATGAGTGCCTGATACGCCGAATGGCAACCTCCGGGATGCGGATCGGTATGCTATGACGCAGCCTGTCAGCAACTGTAACCTATGAATTAGCATAAAATTGCAAATCGTAAGCAAAACAACTACCTTTACTTTCTTTCTGATACGAAAACCAATCAAATAAATAATGATTTGTTCAAGATATGCGTTGAGCAAATTTAAAAATGCACATTCAGGGGCAAATAATGAATAAAAATATGTAACTTTGCAAAGAATTTTTTCATATAAAAAAGGATTGTCGTAATGGAAACACTTAAACACGAATGTGGCATCGCTATGATTCGCCTGCTTAAGCCTATAGAATACTACGAGCAGAAGTACGGCGATAGCAACTATGCACTCGGGAAACTCTATCTGATGATGGAGAAACAGCACAACCGAGGGCAGGAGGGCGCTGGCATTGCTTGCGTCAAACAGCATCAGCAACCAGGCCACGAATATATGTATCGTGAGAAGGCAGAGGGCAAGGACGCAATAACGAAGGTCTTTGCTTCCGTCTATCAGCAGCTTAAGACAGTAGATATGGATGACCCATCTGCAGGTCCCGCATTCCAGGGGGAACTGTATATGGGTCATCTTCGTTATTCTACAACGGGCAAAGGCGGCCTGAAGTACGTGCATCCTTTCCTTCGACGCAACAACTGGAAGGCAAAGAACCTGTGCCTTTGTGGTAACTTCAACATGACGAACATACAGGATGTGTTCGGTTTCCTTACCGCTCAGGGACAGTGTCCGCGCATATACAGCGACTCATACATCATGCTTGAGCTGATGGGCCATAGGCTTGACCGCGAGGTGGAGCGCAACTTCGAGGAGGCAAAGCGTCTGGGCAAGACGGGATTGGACATCACTGACTACATCAACGAGCATGTTGACGTGGGCAATGTGCTCCGGACCACGATGCCACACTTTGATGGCGGCTACGTGATGTGTGGCATGACGGGCAGCGGCGAGATGTTTTCTATGCGTGATCCATGGGGAATACGTCCGGCGTTCTATTACGCCAACGACGAGATTGTTGCCATTGCCAGCGAACGCCCAGTGCTGCAGACAACGTTCGGCATAGAGATTGACGACGTGAAGGAGTTGCAACCAGGAACGGCACTCATTGTGGATTCGGCAGCAAGGATGCGCCTCGAGCAGATCATTCCTGCCCGTAAGTATTCCGCATGCTCGTTTGAGCGTATCTATTTCAGTCGTGGCAACGACTTCGATATCCACCATGAGCGCAAGCAATTAGGCAAACAGCTGCGCAGCGACATACTCCGCGCCATAAACAACGACATTGAGCACACGGTGTTCTCCTACATTCCGAATACCGCAGAGGTGGCATACTACGGCATGGTGGGAGGTATGCGCGAACTATTTAATAATGTACGTGCGGAGAAAGTTGTCTGGAAGGACATCAAACTGCGTACGTTCATTACTGAAAGCGATTCCCGCAACGACCTCGCTGCACACGTTTACGACATCACTTTCGGCTCAGTCAAGCCTTATGTCGATAACCTCGTCATCATAGACGATAGCATCGTGCGCGGCACAACGCTGCGAGAGAGCATCATCAAGATACTCGACCGCCTGCACCCTAAGAAGATAATCATAGTAAGTTCGGCACCACAGATACGCTATCCTGACTATTACGGCATCGACATGAGTCGCCTTAGCGAGTTCATTGCGTTCCAGGCGTGCATAGCATTACTGAGGGAGAGCGGCATGGGCAAACTGATTGACGAGACGTATGCTGCATGTAAGGCTGAACTGCAGAAGCCAATGGAGGAGATGATAAACCCTGTTCGCGAACTGTATGCTCCGTTTACGGCAGACGAACTGAACCGAAAGATGGCGGAGCTGCTATGCCCTGAGGGTATCGGTGCTGAGGTTCAGATTGTCTTCCAAAGCCTTGAAGGACTGCATCATGCCATACCTAACCATCCCGGCGACTGGTATTTCTCTGGCCATTATCCTACTCCGGGTGGCATGCGCCTTATCAACGAGACCTACTGTCAGTGGTATGAGAAACAATAAAACTATTGAATCATCGAATAATTGAATCATCGAATCGTCGAAAATAAACAAAAGATAAACAATGAGTCAGACACGTTACATATTCGTTACTGGAGGCGTGGTGTCTTCTTTGGGTAAAGGCATCATCTCGTCGAGCATCGGTAAGTTGCTCCAAGCCCGCGGTTATAACATCACAATACAGAAATTCGACCCTTACATCAATATCGATCCTGGTACGCTGAACCCTTATGAGCATGGCGAATGCTACGTTACCGTTGATGGTATGGAGACCGATCTTGACCTCGGACACTACGAACGCTTCACCGGAATACGCACTACTCGCGACAATTCCATTACCACCGGTCGCATCTATAAGACTGTAATAGACCGCGAACGCCATGGCGACTATCTCGGAAAGACTATCCAGGTCGTGCCTCATATTACTGACGAGATAAAGCGCCGAATGCTTCGCGAGTACGATGATGCTAAGTATGACTTCATCATTACTGAGGTTGGCGGCACCATTGGTGATATTGAGAGTGCTCCGTTCATGGAGGCTATACGCCAGTTGAGATGGGAGTTGGGCCGTCGTGCAGCCTGTGTACACCTGACGTATGTGCCTTATCTCAAGGCGGCTGGCGAACTTAAGACTAAGCCTACGCAGCATAGCGTGAAGGAAATGCAGGGCATGGGCATTCAGCCTGACGTGCTTATTCTGCGCACGGAGCAGCATCTCTCGGATAGTATCCGTCAGAAAGTGGCTTCGTTCTGTAATGTTGACCTTGAGTGTGTAGTGCAGAGCGAGGATATGCCGAGCATCTATCAGGTGCCGGTAAGCATGCAGCAGCAGGGGCTTGATGCGGCTTTGCTTCGCAAGTTCTGCATCCCTGTGGGCGAGACTCCTGCCATGGCGCCATGGCATAACTTCCTGGAGCGTCAGCGTACGGCAAGCAAGGAGGTGCGCATTGCCCTTGTCGGAAAGTATGACTTGCAGGATGCGTATAAGAGTATCCGTGAGAGTCTTAACCTGGCTGGCATCTATAACGGATGTAAAGTGCGCATGGAGTTTGTCAATAGTGAAATGGTAACCAAGGAAAATGTTGCTGATAAGCTTACCGGGTATGACGGAATCATGATTTGTCCGGGATTCGGTCAGCGTGGCATTGAGGGCAAAATAGTCGCTGCGGAATATACTCGCACCCATGATATCCCTACCTTCGGCATCTGCCTCGGTATGCAGATGATGGTCATTGAGTTTGCGCGCAACGTGCTTGGCTATACTGATGCCAACAGCCGTGAGATGGATTCGGAGACTCCACACAACGTGATTGACATCATGGAGAGTCAGAAAAACATCACGAACATGGGCGGAACGATGCGTCTCGGAGCGTATGACTGTCAGTTGTGCGATGGTAGTCGTGCGGGCAAGGCCTACGGTCAGGCCATGGTTCAGGAGCGCCATCGTCATCGTTATGAGTTTAACGATGCCTACATGACTGAGTATGAGTCGAATGGAATGCAGTGTGTTGGCAAGAATCCAGAGAGCGGTCTCGTAGAGATTGTCGAGATTCCAGAGATCCGTTGGTACGTCGGCACACAGTTCCATCCAGAGTATTCAAGCACGGTTCTTACCCCTCATCCGCTCTTTATGGACTTCATCAAGGTGGCAGCAGAATAGTGTGCAGCATGCAAAGATAACAAAGTTTACTACAATCAGCACTGATTTGTAATATTTGTTTGCGATTTTCACCCCTCGCAACCCGCAAATCAACCACACATCTCGCAATAATTTACCCCCTCTTGGCTATTAAGTCAGGAGGGGGTAAGTTGTCTCTGATACCACGATAAGGCACCGGCTGCGCATGGATGTTATGCACCAAATGCCCACGAAACCTATACTTAATTAGAAAAATGTGCAACGAATGTCATATTATTCGAGTTAAATATTGCTCCTTTCGCATCTTTTTTGTAACTTTGCAACGTCACATTCAAAAAACAATGCGCATAATATGATAGGACACAAATATAAGACATCTGAACATAAGGAAATATACGAGCAGATAGCAGAAGAGGTTGGAGTAACCCCAGAGCATGTTTATGAGTTGGCGCATGGCAAGGTCGTGCATTCGCATGATGATAATGTTGTGCTGACAATGCTGGCAGAACATAACGTGATCAGCATCCGCGACCGTAAGCATTCGTCGCATGGGCATGGACGTTCAAAGGGCAGACGGAGGAGAAAGATACAGAAGACGATAAATGTTGTATTCTTCCTGCTCTTGTTGTTCGCAGCTCTCGCTGTGATATACTACCTGAAGTTTATGACCGAACCAGTGGTAGGTCGTTGACGATTCGTGCCTTTTCGCCTCCTTGCCTTGACTGTTAGGGTAGGGCGAAAATGCTATTCGCTACGGGAGAATTGCCCGGAAAAAGCATGCTACTTAATTAAAAATTCCTAATTTACCCAGCGTATATTTGTCTGTTAGGCAGAAAATTAGTAATTTTGTAACGAAATATATACATATAGGGAACTATAAGCGTGAAAATAAAGGAAGTTATTGACGCCCTTGAACTGTTTGCGCCTCTGCCCTTGCAGGAAAGTTATGACAATGCTGGCTTGCAAGTTGGATTGACGGAGGCCGACGTCTCAGGGGCATTATTGTGTCTGGACGTTACGGAAGACGTGATAGACGATGCCGTAAAACGTGGCTGTAATCTCGTGGTTTCGCACCATCCGCTGCTCTTCCGCGGACTGAAGCAGATCAGCGATGCTGACTATGTGCAGCGCACTGTATGGAAGGCTATAATCAGTGGCGTATGCATCGCCTCGATGCATACTAACATGGACAATGCCCGTGGAGGCGTAAACCATAAGATAGCCGAACTGCTTGGCATGAGCGATGTTGAGTTTCTTGCTGATGTACGCACGGTTTCTGACCCACGAGGTGGTGAGACTCCTGTGGAGCAACTTACTGGCGGAAGTGGGGTAGTGGGCTCTCTCACTGAACCGATGGATGCGCTTGACTTTATTAATAAGGTAAAACGCTTGTTCGGAGTGGAGTGTTGCATGACCAACGAACTGCTGAAACGTCCTGTGAAGCGTGTCGCTGTGTGTGGCGGAGCAGGTTCGTTCCTGTTG
Source organism: Prevotella sp. (assembly GCA_045643065.1). GTDB lineage: Bacteria > Bacteroidota > Bacteroidia > Bacteroidales > Bacteroidaceae > Prevotella. The sequence continues at coordinate 28,704 of JAZUKC010000009.1, read as the reverse complement.
CCAAAAGCTGTTGCCAAGGGTGCTGATGCGTTCATCACGGGCGAGATGCACTACCATGAGTTCTTCGGTTTGGAGCAGAAGATTCAGATAATGGTTATCGGACACTATGAATCTGAGCAATATACGACACAGATTTTCCGTTCAATCATTAGCCAAAAGTGTAGCGAACTCCCTGTATATGAGTACGGTTCAACGAATCCGATACGTTATTGGTAATGTAAATAAAATTCATAATATTATTTGATATAATGGCAAAGAAAGCAAAAGAAATGACCGTTGAGGAGAAGCTTAAGGCTCTCTATCAACTGCAGACAACCCTTTCAGCTATCGACGAGAAGAAGGCTCTGCGTGGTGAACTGCCTCTTGAGGTAGAGGATTTGGAAGATGAGGTGGCTGGTCTTGCTACCCGCATCGAGAAGATTACTGCCGAGATTGAGGAGTTCCACAGTGCAGTTACAATGAAGAAGTCTGACATCCTCGAGGCAAAGGCAAGTGTAGAGCGTTACAAGCAGCAGCTCAACGAGGTGAGAAACAACCGCGAGTACGATATGCTGACTAAGGAAATTGAGTTCCAGAACCTCGAAATCCAGCTCTGCGAAAAGAAAATCAAGGAGGCTCAGGTAAAGGTTAACGATCGTACTCAGGACCGTGCTCGTGCTCAGCAGGCAATGGAGGAGCGCAAGGCTGACCTGGAATCAAAGCGTGCAGAGCTTGATGAGATCATGGAAGAGACTCGCGCTGAGGAGGAACAGCTTAGAGAAAAGGCTGATGATATCGAGCTTCGCATAGAGCCACGTCTGCTTCAGAGCTTCAAGCGCATACGCAAGAACGCTCGTAATGGTCTCGGTGTCGTTTACGTTCAGCGTGATGCGTGCGGTGGTTGCTTTAACAAAATCCCACCTCAGCGTCAGCTTGACATCAAGATGCATAAGAAGATTATCGTGTGTGAGTACTGTGGCCGCATCCTCGTTGACCCAGAACTTGCTGGCGTTAAGCTTAATGCTAATGGCGAAGAGAAGCCAAAGCGTAAGCGCGCAATACGCAAAAAGGCTGCTGACGCAGAGTAATTTTGCATTTGAAACAAACGAATTAGACTGTTGACACATAGTTGTCTTGCAACAGAAATAAACGAAATCGGCTGCCGATACGTTGCTTTTCGCAATCGTGTCGGCAGCCTCTTTTTATGTCCGATAATACCTTCTGCTTGCTATATCGTCTTGGATTTGTGGAAATGTAAATATATTTCAGATTTGCAGGTGGCGTGGTGCGTATGAATAAAGGTAGATTTATAGGTTGCAATATGCAGGAATTTCTTGTAGAAAACAGTATGTTTTTTCTGCGTAATTCATCTTGCAACAGTAGTGTTGCAGACCGTTACTCACGATAAGGTAATCTACATGGAGCAGCAGATTATACGCGGCAATCTGGTCAAAAACCTTCTGTGTGATGGTGATATTTGGCGCTTTGTATTCGATTATCATCTTTGCAACGCTCTGATTGGTATAAAGAACGCTGTCGCAACGTAAGCGTTTGTCGCCGCATTGAAGTCCAACCTCGTTGGCAATCAATGCTGATGGGTACCCCAAATGCTCTATAAGATAGTGTACGAAATGCTGTCTTACCCACTCCTCTGGGGTTAACGAGACGAACTTTCGACGCTGTGTGTCGAGTATCATTTTACGTCCGTTTTGCTCTTTTACATTGATCTGATAGGGTGGGAGGTTTAGTTTTTCCATTTAAAAATATGAAATTAATTTTGTTGTTTGCCGAATTTGCAGTAACTTTGCCCAGAAATGATATGGCAAAGTTACAGCATTATTGCTAAATAACAAAACATTTGCCACTAAAAATAACACTGAACCCTATAAAAAACAATAATAATGGCTGAGAAAAGCTCTGCTGCTTCGTTTGAAGGGATTATGAAAGATCTCCGCGGACGCAAATTCAAACCAGTTTATCTTCTTGCAGGAGATGAACCTTATTATATTGATCAGATAGCTGATTACATTGCCGATAATGCTATAGAACCTGATCAGAGAGACTTCAATCAGATAGTAGTGTATGGTCTTGATACTACCCCGTCCCAAATAATGGATGCTGCACATGCTGCTCCAATGATGTCGGAGTATCAGGTGGTCATTGTCCGTGAAGCGCAATTGTTGAAAGGAATAGAGCATCTGGAAAAGTATCTGCGTAATCCGATACCTTCCACCATCCTCGTCATCTGTTACAAGAAGGAGGCACCGAAGTCAAAGAAGGGATGGATAGGCGAGGCGGACAAGAATGGCGTTTACTTCGAAAGCAAGAAAATTCGTGAGTATGCTCTGCCTGGTTTCGTAACTTCTTACATTAAGAAGAAAGGGTGTGAAATAGAACAAAAGGCATGCATGATGATTTGCGATCATATAGGTGCTGACTTGAATAGGATCGTTTCAGAACTTGATAAATTATTCCTTACTTTGCCAGAAGGTGAGACTCGAATTGTTCCGGAATACTTGGAGAAGCAAATTGGAATAAGTAAAGATTTTAATATCTATGAACTTCGCGATGCCATCGTAAATAAAGATGTTTTCAAAGCGAATCAAATTGTGAATTATTTTGACAATAATCCAAAGGCAGCAAACCTGCATACTATCGTGCCTTCACTATTTAATTTCTTCCAAAATCTTATGCTTGCTTTTTACTGTCCTCAGAAGCAGCGTGAGGAAAGCTTAGCCGAATGGTTGGGATTAAGAAATAAATGGGGTGCGCGTGACTATATGACAGCCATGAGGAACTATAATGCGATGAAGACAATGTACATAATTCAGAAGCTTCGAACCATTGCAGCGAAGAGTAATGGCCTGGATAATCGCAGCGCAACAGAGGGCGAATTGATGAGAGAACTCGTATATTTCATCCTACATTAAAAATATGTAGGATTTCCCTTTTCTTTCTATTTATCATAACGCTTCCGCAGAAATCCTGTTTGAACAGGGTAGTGCGGAAGCGTTTTTGTATAGGTGTCAGATGGTGGAGTTTTCACTTTTGAGCGGTAAAAGCTATTGATTTGCCTGCTCTTTGAAGTGTAAGCAATAAGCTGTTTCTTATGCTGCCTCTGATCGATGGCTGCACCTGTTCCTGGCGATGATTATTAATGGTACGACGGATAGCAGAAAATCAGAAAATCAACTTGTAAACATAATTAACAAATATTTGCAAATTGAAAATCTGTATATTTACGATCTTGGGGACTGTTTTTAGTCTTTTGCGAGGTGTTTTTATGCTGCCAGATGTACTGTTAGTAGCTGTTTTGCTACAAAATGAGCAGGAAACGGCCTAAAAACCATACTTTTTCTTGTTGCGTAAAAATGCCCGTAACCCCAGTGTTTATCGTGGTTTTGCCAATTTCTAATGCAAAATTTAGCGCCTGAAAATTACAAAACCGTCCAACTGTCGGAAATTTTCGAAATTCTCGAAAATTTCATTGTTTCAACCATTGTTAATTTATCGTTAACTTTGTTTTGTATTTATGTAATTTGATATATGATTTAATATTTGGAATTTAGAATATAAAATCTCAAACAAATATTACAAATTAAATAAAACTTTCGCACATTCTGTACCACGAATTTGCACATCTGTGTTTATGAATCTATAATTTACATTATCATAAAGCATATTTATACATAATATACAAATATCTATAAACCTATAAAAATCAGATAATTAGCATAAAGATAGATTAATTGATTGAATATAATTAAGCAAAAAAATGCTTTACGGCCTGTATATTTCCTAAAATCATAGAATATAAGCATAAATAACCTTATAGAACCCAGTAAATTGCTTTATTTGCTTGATTTATCGCTTATTGGCTGCAAATTAGTTTGAATTTAAATATGTATATTTGAATTATGAAAACTTAATTATATCGTGTATGATATTTGGAATTCCGAAATATAAATACAAATTCTCAAAATACTAAATAATATTTAAAATTGTTGTGTATGTCATTTTTTATATATAACTTTGTAAAATCAAATCAAAGCGTGTAGAAATTGCCATTTTTATAGGTTTTACTAATGAAGGGTTCTTCTGCCGGTTGTGATGAGATCGCCTGGATTTGACTTTTAACATTTGAATGAAAGGTGGTGCGAAGCGATATCTTTTGTACACTGTATGAGAGGATATCAAATCGTAAAGTTTCGGATTGTAACTATTACATTAATATTATATATGAAAGATAGAATTAGGCAGCTGATGGAATCTCAGCACATGAATCAACAGAGTTTTTCAAGTTTCACGGGTATTGCACCTGCAACTTTGAGTCAGATCCTGCTTGGACGCAATCGCCCTACCCTCAATACCGTCGAGGCAATTTGTAAGAAAATGCCAATGGTCAACCTGTCATGGCTGATCAATGGAGAAGGAGACATGATGATGAAGCCAACCAATGATCCGGAGTCGGCTGGTGATACTGTTGGCGGTATGGTGTCAGACGGTGTCCAACCAGGAGCTTCTTCCGATGTCTTGTCATTCAGTTTTGAGGAAGAACAAACTCCATCCAGATCGGCATCCACTCCACGTCAGAGCGCAATGGGTAGATCTACCCAACAGAGACCTGCACCGATATACCACGATGAGAAAAATATTGACACCAAGAAACGTCGCATAACAGAGATTAGAGTGTTCTATGACGACCAGACATGGGAATCGTTCGTGCCAAAGAAATAATACCAAATATTACGCGTTGTTCCAAAATACGTGTTGTAATACGCAGTGGTTGTTATGATAAATAGAATGATTTGGAATTTTGGTAGAATTTCGTTATTTTGCTGTTTGCTGGCCGTTTGTCTTGAGAACTCTGCACAGTCAAAACACGAAAAATGGACGATTCGGGCGTTAGAATATAACGTTGAGAACCTTTTTGACTGCCAACATGACAGTTTGAAGCAGGATTTTGAGTTTTTGCCCGATGGAGATTACCATTGGACACCCTCCAAGTATTGGCGCAAACTAAACGCTGTGGCACGAGGAATTGTACTTGCGTCAAGCCAGAACGGCACGTTTTTGCCACCCGATCTGATAGGATTATGTGAGGTTGAGAACGATAGTGTGATACATTCTTTGGTCCATCGGTCGCTGTTACGTGGTGCTGGATACGAATATGTGATGACAAATTCGCCTGATGAGAGAGGCGTTGACGTGGCGCTACTGTATCAACCGGTGTCCTTTCGCCTTATTTCACATTACGGACTCAGAGTTGATCCCATCGAAGACATGCGTCCAACGCGCGATATACTATATGTAAAGGGCGAGGTTCTGGCGTCATCTGATACTGCAGACGTAGCTACTTTGCCGCTCCATGTGTTTGTGGTGCATGCGCCGAGCAGAAGAGGTGGCGAGCAGACTTCAAGGCCTTTCAGGCTGGCAGTGATGCAAAGAATGCTGCAAAGTGTTGATTCTCTGCGTGCTACAGATGCTAATGCGCGGATAATAGTGATGGGAGACTTTAATGATTATGCGGGTGATGCCAGTCTGAAAGTGCTTTCTTCTGCTGGTTTTACAGACGTTTCTGCGGCGCCATATATAACCAAAGACAATAAAGTAAAAGGTACATACAAATACCAAGGAGAGTGGGGGAGCCTCGATCATATATTGATTTCAGAGCCATTGATGAGCAATTTCTCAAGATCTTTCATTACTTATGACCCTGAGATGCTTGAAGATGACGAGAAATATGGCGGCGTAAAACCATACAGATTCTTCAGAGGGCCAATTGTAAACGGTGGATATAGCGATCATCTTCCGTTGTTTTTGGAACTAAACATGTAATAGTTTGCGATGTCAAGAAAATTCATATATAATACAAACAGATGCTGAACGGGCGATAGATTTCTTTGAAAAACATTTGGCAATATCAAAACTTATTAGTAATTTTGCAGAAAATGACATGCTGAATGCTCATTTTCTGCATTTTGTTTGTCTATTATGTTGATAATTAATTGCTTTTATACTCTATAAAAATGGATCTTATACCGAGTTTCGCTGTTGACCATACGAATCTTCAGCCAGGAATATACATATCGCGTCAGGATGCTGCTGGCGACTGTGTGATAACCACTTACGACATCCGAATGACGGCTCCGAACCAGGAGCCGGCACTCGCTCCTTCGGCAATTCACACCATCGAGCACCTCGTGGCAACCTATTTGCGCAACCATGATGGTTGGAAAGACAATGTGATTTATTGGGGACCGATGGGTTGCCTGACTGGAAACTATCTTATAATGAAAGGTAACTACACGTGCGAGGAGATTCGCGGGCTGATGATAGAAGCATTCCAGTATGTCGTGGATTATACCGATGAAGTGCCGGGAACCACCCCTGCTACCTGTGGAAACTGCCTTCTGCACGACCTTCCGATGGCAAAATGGGAGTCACGCCGCTACGTTCAACGCCTGAAGGAGCAGTTCTGTTGCGAATATCCAGGTGTAGCCCGTCCAACAGATGTTAACGGTAAGCAGTTCTTTGATGCGTAACTTTTGATATAGATAATAAAGGTGCAAAGATGTAAAGTTTTTTCGTTATGAGAGAGATTTTATGTCTTTGCGCCTTTATTTATGCTCGTTGATGAAATGGAAAAGAAAAAGATACTCTTTGTATGTCATGGCAATATCTGCCGAAGTCCTATGGCGGAGTTTGTAATGAAGGACCTTGTGGCGAAGGCCGGCATGTCTCATCGCTTTGAGATAGCATCGGCGGCGACAAGCACCGAGGAACTTGGCAATGAGGTTTACCCACCTGCGCGCCGCAAACTTGCAGAGCATGGCATCAGTTGTAAAGGCAAAACGGCCCGCCAACTTACCAAGGCGGACTATGAGTACTATGACCTTCTGATAGGCATGGATAGCTATAACATACGCAATATGCAGCGAATGTGCGGCGGAGATCCAGAGAATAAAATATGTAAGATGCTTGAATTCGCCGGAAGAGATGGCGATGTGGCCGATCCATGGTACACTGGCAACTTCGATTCTACATATCGAGACGTTCTTGCTGGGTGCGAAGGGCTGCTTGAAAGTATTGGGTAGTGACTTCGAACCGTAGGGTTTTATGCTGTGAAATGTAGCCTTTCATGGTGTGAAACGTAGCTGTTTATGGTGTAAAGACTCAGTAATTACACCGTAAAGACTGAGTAATTACGTTGTGATTACTGAGTAATTACATTGTAAAGACTGAGTAATTACAGTATAAAATGCTGCGATTTGTGCTGTGAAAGGTTATGAAACGGAACGTGAAGTGGTGCTGCTTGGATTGGTGGTTGATGTGGTTGTGGGTTTGATGTGCGGGGTCTTGTGTGGGAAATAAATGTAAATAAATTTCAAACAAATATTACAAATTAGTGCTAGATGCTGGGTGTTTGTGTGTTTGTTGTGTCAAGATTCTGGATGGATGCCTATGATTGCTGGCGCTCTCTGGTGTTGCGTTTGCAGCTGTTGGGCATGGTTGCTGTGGCGGTTGCCGCCAAGCATAGTGATGGTTCTTTGCTTGCATTTGTGTGAAACTTAGTGATACGGTGCAAGGAATGATATGTGATGATGTTAGAATAGATATGACAAAAGATCAATTACTTGAAATGCTGCGTGATCGGACGCAGACGATGACGCTGCGACAGAAACTGCATCTGGTGGCACTGCTTAGTATGCCAGCCATGATAGCGCAGCTGTCGTCGGTCGTAATGCAAATAATAGATGCCTCTATGCTTGGACATTTAGGCACCAATGAGTCTGCCGCCGTTGGACTTGTCTCTACGACAATCTGGCTGTTTGGTGGACTCCAATCCGGCCTTGCAACAGGTTTTGCGGTGCAAGTGGCACATAAAGTCGGTGCAGGAGACCTTAAACGAGCACGTAGTATAATACGTCAAGGAATTTCATGCGGACTCGCTTTCAGTTCGATGCTTATGCTTGCAGGAATCCTTTTAGCACCACATCTTCCCGTATGGTTAGGTGCTAACGAGTCGATATGCAGAGACGCGTCAATATATTTCAGCATTGTTTGCGTCGGAATGCCACTTATGATGCTCAACTCCATTGCTGCAGGAAGTCTGCGATGCAGCGGAAACGTCAAGACACCGAGCCTGCTCAATGTCCTGATGTGCGTGCTCGACGTAGTGTTCAACTACCTCTTTATATTCGTTTTCGATATGGGAACCCGTGGCGCAGCCTACGGAACGCTTGTCGCCTTTGTGATAACCGGAGCCTGCATGATGTACTCTCTGGTGGTGCGCGACCGCAATTTGCGCTTCTCCCTTGATGCACACCAGAAGTTCAAACCACATTGGGACACCCTGTCTAGTGTCTTTAAGATAGGCACGCCAATAAGCCTTGAGCGCGGAGTGATGGCAGGTGCGCAAGTCGCCATATCCGGAATAATCGCCCCAATGGGCAGTGTCGCCATTGCCGCCAATACCTTCGGCGTCAACGTTGAGAGCCTTTGCTACATGCCAGGCTACGGAATTGCCGAAGCATCGACCACCCTTGTCGGTCAGAGTATGGGCGCACGCCGTCCCGAACTGATGCGCAGTTTCGGCTGGATATCAGTCCTCGTCGGCATGTTCGTTATGGCCTTTATGGGAGCGATAATGTGGATCTTTGCCCCAGAAATGATGTCCGTCGTGACATCCGATGCCAACGTCATCAGCCTTGGTGCCGAAGTGCTGCGCATAGAAGCATGGGCAGAACCCGGATTTGCAGCCGCCATCGTGGCGTATAGCGTCTTTGTCGGCGCCGGAAAAACCCTTACGTCCAGCGTACTCAATCTCGGTTGCATCTGGGGTGTACGCCTTACGCTTGCCCTCCTGCTTGCCCCGACGATGGGACTCCATGGCGTCTGGATAGCCATGGCCATCGAACTGACCGTCCGCGGAGCAGCATTCCTGCTGCGATTAGCTACCCGTGGCTGGACAAACCTTAAGCCCCAGGCATAGCAAACACCTTGAAACATAAAACGTTAGAAAGACTATGAAGTATAATTTTGATAAAGAAATAAACCGCTTCGGTACCAATTGCGTCAAGTATGATGAGATGCCGACACGCGAAACCGTAGCACTTTGGGTGGCCGATATGGACTTCGAGACCGCTCCAGTGATAACCGACGCCCTCCGTAAACGTATGGAACACGCTTGCTTCGGCTACACCTTCGTGCCCGAAAGCTACTATCAGTCAGTCGTAAACTGGTTCTCTCGCCGTCACGGTTGGAGCATAAACCCCTCCTGGATAATCTATACCAGCGGCGTGGTGCCAGCCATCTCCGCTGTGATAAAAGGCGTATTGGGACGCCAAGAAGGCCGATCGCTCGTCATGCCCGATACTAATGTAAAGATTCTTGTGCAAACACCAGTCTATAACTGCTTCTTTTCAAACATACTGAACAATGGATGTGAAGTCGTTGAAAATCAGTTGGTATATGCCGAAAATCGCTATACTATAGATTGGGAAGACTTCGAACGAAAGGTGTCCGATACCGATGTCAAGATATTTCTGCTATGCAACCCACACAATCCAGCCGGAAGAGTGTGGACAAAAGACAAACTTCAGCGCATGGGAGAACTCTGTAAGAAGCACGGAGTCTTTGTCATTGCCGACGAGATACACTGCGAATTCACTAACCATTGTCGCTATGTTCCGTTCGCCAGCGTATCCGACGCCCCATGCGCCGTATGCGTATCGCCAAGCAAAGCGTTCAATATCGCCGGTCTTCAGATAGCCAACATCATCGTCGAGGATGAAGCAATGCGCCAGAAAATAGACCGCGCAATCAACATAAACGAAGTCTGCGACGTCAATCCTTTTGGTGTTATCGCCCTCCAGGCTGCCTATACTCAGGACGGAGAAGAGTGGCTTGACCAACTGAACGCATACATTTACGCCAACTATCAGTACGCGTGTCAGTATTTTTCGGAGCATTTCGCGCAATATACTGTAACACAGCTCGAAGGTACTTACCTTATGTGGGTGGATATTTCAGCAAGCGGCATGACCTCAGATGAGTTTGCTGACAAGATGCTTCGTGAGGCAGACGTATGCGTAAACGCAGGAACGATATACGGCGAAGCTGCCGGACGCCGCTTCGTCCGCATCAATCTGGCCACCCAACGCGCCCGCCTTGAAGAAGGATTCAAGCGCATGGAACGTGTGCTGAATGCCTGATAATTCCCCCCAAACTACTAACTAACCAACTATATAAATATGTATTTAAAGAAACAACTCACCAAGACGACACGCCTTGCAAAGGCAATAGCGCTGGCGTCAGTACAGTTTTTCACGGTCTATGCATCAGCCCAACAGATCGATTTCAACCTGCCAGGCAAGGAAACCCAAGGCATGGAAGACGGCTTTGTGGGCTGGTCGGTAGGCAGAGGCATGTCCTCTGAGGGCGTGTTCGACGTTCCCGGCACGGGCAATCAGATCAGCATCTCACTCGTTTCGGCATCAGTCAAAGGTTCAAACGCTGTCATGGGCAACTGGTGGAAGGACGGTGTCAGCCGCTATTCCCGCCTCACCAGCGACGGAGTCTTTGCCATCTACCTCGACGCGGAGAACAACTACAACTTCTCGGCGACAGAACCCATGGGACTGAAGTTTACGATTCGCGGCCTCTCTGCCGGCAAACACACTCTTCAGGCGTACCATAACAATACCGACGGACTAAAGGCGCCGCTGCCAACCCTCTGCATTAAGGTCAACGGAACGGTAGTGCAGAGCGGAGTGCAGCAGACCATCCGTCAGGAGAAAACCTCAGACGCAGGTCAGTCATACATCACGTTCGAGGTCAAAGAAGGCAAAGATGTCGTCGTGGAATACATCTCCGAACCCAAGGCCGGAGAGACCTACGCCAACACATCCGTAGTTGTCAACGCCCTGCTTTTTGACAGTTCCGACGCCAAGCATCAGGCCGTTGACCCCGTTCCTGCCAACCTTGACTATCACGCTGCTGCCGATCAGGGCACGATGACAGTCGCTTGGACAGCGGCATCAGGAGCAGTACGCCATAACGTTTACCTTGGAACGTCAGCCGAAAGCCTCCAGATAGTAGCAGAAACCGATCAGCCAAGCTGTCAGCTCAGCAACCTATCCACCCACAACACCTATTACTGGCGTGTGGATGAAGTGGCAGAAGACGGTACCGTTACCGAGGGCGACCTGTGGCAATTCCGTACACGCCGCCAGGCATTCCCTGGTGCCGAAGGCTACGGTCAGTACGCAATAGGCGGTAGAGGAGGTGTGGTCTATCACGTAACCACACTCGACGACAACGGCGATAACGACAATCCGGTGCCAGGATCGTTCCGTTACGGCATAAAGAAAGTACAAGGTCCACGCACCATCGTGTTCGATGTCGCCGGCGTTATCAACCTCAAGACACGCCTGACATGCTCCGACCGCTACGTTACCATAGCCGGTCAGACAGCCCCAGGCAACGGCATCATGCTCCGTACCTCACCATTCGGCATGCAGAGCGACGGCATCACCCGTTTCATCCGTATGCGTCTGGGACATAAACGCATGATAAACGGAGTCATTCCGAGTGCAGAGAGCGACTACGGAATGGACGCCGGACAACTCGACGAGACACGTATCAGCGGACTCGATGGCATGGGTATGGCTGGCAATGACCACGCCATAATGGACCATTGCTCCATCTCCTGGACCATCGACGAGGCGTTCTCCTCACGCAGTGCTAAGAACATGACGCTGCAACGCACGCTAATCTCAGAGGCACTCAATCAGGCTGGTCACCCGAACTACGGCAAAGGCACCCGCCACGGCTATGCTGCCACGATTGGCGGAGGTGAGATGTCCGCCGGACTTGCCGTCGGATCGTACCATCATAACCTCCTTGCACATTGCGAAGGACGCAATTGGAGCCTCAGTGGCGGTCTTGATGGCGGTGGCTCTTATGACGGTCACCACGACATTTTCAACAATGTTGTTTACAATTGGGGTGGTCGTGCCACAGACGGAGGTAGCCATGAGATAAACTTTGTAAGCAATTTCTATAAGAAAGGTCCTGCCACCTCGCAGAACATCCTTATGAACCTGCAGCTCGAAGGCACAGGCAAAGGAACGCAGAGCGTATATTGCAACGGCAACATCCGCCAGGAAACAAGTGGCGCTCTCACACAGGACGCAAAGGGAACGACCTACAAATACACCCGTTCGAGCAGTCAGACCGTCGATTGGGAACCATTGGCAACGAAGCCATTCTTTGAGAGTCTTGCCGTCGTTGAGACAGCACAGTCTGCCTATAAGAACACCCTCTCCGACGTAGGCTGTACGATGCCGATGCTCGATGTTCACGATGTTCGCATGATTTCGGAGACACTCGCCGGCACAACCTCTACCGTTGGCAGCCAGAGTAGGAAGCTGGGACTCATCGATTCGGAAGAAGACGCAGGCTGCGAAGGCTTTGACGGACTCGGAATTGTAGCAGAAAAGCGTCCAGAAGGCTGGGACACCGATCGCGACGGCATGCCAGACTGGTGGGAAGAGGCTATGGGCTACAACCCAATGTCGGCAGACAACAACCTCTACAACGAGCCAAACGGCTACACACATCTTGAGGAATACCTCAACTGGGCAGCCCTTCCTCACATCACTTTGCAGAAGACAGAACCACAGACCGTTGCCCTCCAACCATACTTTGCTGGCTATAACAACAACCCACGCTTCACGGTGGTTAAGGCAGAAGGTGTCAATGCCAAGGTAGAAGGCATGAATCTTGTGCTCGAAGCTGTTTCGTCAGGACTTGCAACAGTAGCAATCGAAGCAACCGACGATGATGGTTGGGGTACTCTTGTGCGCCAGTTCAACGTGTATGTCCCTGCTGATGCCTCTGGCATTGTCAGCGTTTCCATGGACGATACGCAGGCAAGCAACTCGTCAGCATATACCGTGAGTGGTCAGAAGGTGGACAATCTGCAGCACGGCGTTTATATCGTCGGTGGCAAGAAGGTTGTGAAACGATAGTCCTTCTCTCCTCCTAATGATAATATGGTAATATAAAAGAGACTCCCCGTGGCACGGATTTGCGTTGCCACGGGGAGTCTATTTTGAATGACAAATTGTTATTAATGCATTATTCTCCTCCCCTCGTGGAGGGCGGGAGGGGACTTCTTTTATATGTGTTCCTATGCTACGATGTATCCCAATACCTCGAAAAGCATTGCTATTCCGAGATGTATTACGATGCCACCCCATAGGTGTTGAGTGCGATAGGCTAAGATGCCGAGGAAGTAACCGCCTATAACCGACGAGCAAAGCTCAAGATCTGGTTTGCCGAGATGTATGCAGAGGTAGGTTATTGCCATAGGAAGCACGGTGCGCGGACCCAACCATCGGGTCAGTCCTACCACCATTGCTCCGCGGAACATGCTCTCAACGGCGACATAGTCGTTGGCATAGAACGCCTCGAAGAGGGCAATCGTCTTCCAGTTGTCCCATCCGAACGCCCCGCCATAGAAGTCGATGTCCATCTTCGGATAGAAACTTACGAACTGCGGAGTGGTCGAAACGATGACGAAGACAGGCAGCAGAACCATGAAGATAAGCAGATATACGCGCAGATAACGTGCAGAACGCGTGAGGCCATATAGACCGAATCTGCCGGAGGTAAGCCATCGGAAGATGCATAGACAACTGATTATTGCTACCGAACGGAACATATATGACCCGACGAGATTCAGGTAGAACTTCTCCTTAAAGTATATGTCCATGTGGCTTGTCCATTCCTTGTAGGCGTTGAATCCCTGCCCGGCGCCGTCTATTGCAACCAGAATCAGCGGCAACACCCATACCTGCCATTGCCGCAGTCGCCATTGTTCGCCGTGCATAAATAGCGAAGGGATGAGCATCCAGTAGTATGCCGCGGCGTAAACCAATGGTATTCGCAGCATCTGCGTACCGTCTTCGTATGCCGGAGCGATGATGATGTCGTAGATGTTGAAGCACACCTGTCCGACGATTATTGCTAAGGCAGTAAGCACGAAGAACAGATACTTATGCCATTTGAAGTCTTCCCGGATGAAGTTTGCAATGTCCTGAATGAAGCATCCAATCTCTCCGAGCATCGAATCCTTATCCACAAACCTGTGCCACCATTCGTATGGGCGTCGCTTTTTAGCGTAATCCAGGTCGCGTTCCATGGCGTATGCCTCCCGTTCGAAGTACGTTTCGTGGTACGCTTTCATCCACATCTTCCCAAGATTAGCCTTCGACAGTCGCTCTTTGTGCCTGAGTGAAGACGCGATTAGCCGGATGTAACGCCCCATCCACTCTACGATGTACCACACGGTGAAGCCGAAGAAGAGCATCTCCTTCTGCTGCAGGGTGTGTATGTACTCGTGGTTCTGGTCCACAGGACTAAGCCTGCCCTTGTCGCTTCGGCAAAAGATGATGCCGAAGATGTTGGTGGCAAAGAAAGGACCGAACGGGATATGGCGGTTGTAGATTATACGCATTGTCTCGCTTTCGCTCGAAGTTAAGGAGTTAAGGAATTAAAGAGTTAAAAACAGAAGCCAGCCCCCCCGGCCCCCTGAGAGGGGGAGGATAATGCTTTTATAACAATTTGTTATATAGAAGGCATGGCTTTTCTGCAGGTTACTTAATATTCCGCTATCAGGAATTTCTCTATGAATTCAGACACGATGGCGTATTGTGACTCAGGCAACTGACAGTGAGGATGGTTTGCGACGATGTCTATCGCTACGCGGTCGGCTATGCCGTAGTGCTGCCAGACCGTCTTTGCTGCATCCACAGACAGCTTTGCTGACTCGTCGGCAAGCCATTTGTAGTCAGGATTGCCCAACACCAGCAAGGCACGAGGGCACACCATGGCACATAGTTCGTGATGATCGTAAGGCAGCAGATAGACATTATCGCCGCCAAACTGCTCACGAAGAGACGGCATAAACCAGTGATAGTCAGTCTTGTCAAGGTCTTCCACGCCCTCCATCTCGTGCGAACGACGCCATGCGGCAGCACCGCCACCGCCTGGTTCCTGTGCTATCGTGAGGCGTACACGCTCGTCGAAGGCACCGCAGAAGAGAGCCATTTTGCCTGCATACGAGCATCCTGTGGCAGCGATACGCTTCACGTCGATCTTCGTTACCTCAGGACCAATCATCTCCAGAGCATCAATCATGCGGCTGAATCCCCATATCCACTCGCTGTATGCACCGTTGTTAATCAACTCGGGGTATAGTTTCACGAACGGATAGTTTGCCCTTACCGTGTCGCCACGAAACTGACTGTAGCCGTTTACCTGACGCTCGTGATAGTCCATGCGTGCTATCGGGAACTGGTCCAGCACCTGTCGAGGCAGCGAGTTGTGGCTTGTACCTATAATAATAGGGTAGGGTGCCGTTCCCGTTTTTGGGTAATTGATGACCGATGACAGCGTTATCGTGTTGTCGCCCACCGTGATGTCGGCATACAACGTGTCGCCTACCATGCGAGCTTTCATCTGTTCTCGTGTTACGGTTGGTATGGTGCCAATTTCATAATGCTGTATCAGACCGGCTATCTCCTTACGTCGCTCCTGCCATTGGGCAGATGTTTCGGCAGTGTTCTTGCCGTCAACGAAGAGGCGAGGGTTCTTCAATTCGTGCTGTGGAGACAGCGTCTGACTTGTGGCTGAGCTGAAAACGGCTGCCAGGAGACATGTCGTCATCAGCATCTTCGATAGGATGTTATGATTCATTATTCTTTGTTTAGGTTACTTCCGTTTGCAAAAGTAATACATTTTTTTTATATATGGTCTCCAAAGTGAGTATTTCTTTTGTCATGTTATCGTTTTTTATTAATTTTGCAAAAAATATAAAGACGAGGGGGTGTATTAGCGGTGACGCATCGAGAGCGAAATTATAATAAAAACAATATACATTTTATGCTAAAGAAAGAAATCCTAAACCTGTTGGTTTTGTTTGTGGCACTCTTCGGAGTTGCTGCCCAGTCTTCTGCCTACAAGCAGGAGAAAGTATCGGTACGCGTCAACGGAACGACGCGAAGTATGGAAGTATTCTTGCCTGACAACATGGAAGGCAACCTTCCTGTCATGCTCAACACGCATGGCATGAACCAGGACCCGGAGTATCAGATGGGTGCCGACAAGATGTATCTGCTCATTGATAAGGAACGCTTTGTACTGGCATACCTGCGCAGCAAGGCAGACAAGACGTGGGACATTGGTGGCAATAGCGATCAGAATTTTGTAGAGAAGGCCATCGTAGAGCTATATACTCGCTACGACATCGACCCTCATCGCGTCTATTGGACAGGTTTCTCGATGGGCTCAATGCTCATGTATCATTGCATGCCGAACATGCAAGGCAAGATAGCAGCCTTTGCTCCTACCAGCGGAATCAACTTCAGTGAGCAGCCATGGACACGCTGTAAGCGTCCCGTCAATCTCATTCATTGTCACGCATACGGAGACGATGTCTTCGGTTATGACAAGTATAGCATCCGTTCTTATGTTGAGCACATGGCAAATATGAACAAAAGCAATACCTATAACAAGACCTCTGACTATCATGCTCCTGGCGGATGGTTTGACGGCGACAAGGAAGTCTGGACCAATGACAGAGGCAATCTCGTTGAACTCTACTCTTATAACAACGGCGGTCACTGGCCACAGCAGGCTAATAGTGCAGAGATATGGAACTTCTGCAAGCAGTTCAAAATTGCTGATAAAGACCTTGACCCAATAGAAAAAGGTGAAGCTCCTGGCGGTACATATAGCGCAGATCCCGAGACGGAGCAGGTGGCAGAAGCCGATAAACTTGACGGAAAGACGCTTGTTGCTACTGATGCAGAGTGCAATGCTGTCTGGTATGTCAATCAGGCGCTGGACAGTCCGCAGAACGTTCGTAGTGGTTCGTTCGGTGATGTGGAGGAAAATCCGATGTGTTTCCTGAAGTTCCACAAGGTGACACGTGCCAATTGTGCCACTAAGGGCAACCTTTACACCATCCAGATGACCGACCAGTCGGGTGTCAATTACAGCCTTTGGGGCAAGGATGGGTATCTCAACACTCCTCCGGGCGCATGGTGTCTCTTTGCCCTAGGCCTTGACGGCGGTGGCAAATACAAGTATGGCGAGGACGCAGACTATTGTGGTTTATGGAAGGTTGACTATGAAGAAGGCAAGGGATATACGTTGCAGAACGTCGGAGTCAGCGAGGCTAATGGTGGCGGAGCCTATGCTACACCTCTTTCTGCCACACCTGTCAATGATGTTTCGTACGTTCGCCTCTTTGCAAAACTTAAGTACACAGCTCCTTCAGGCATAGCAAACATCGAGTCAGACCGTAATGCAGACGGACGCATTTATGACCTTATGGGCCGTCAGGTGAAGGATGTTCGTCCAGGAATGATATACATCCAGAACGGCAAGAAGCATGTTCGATGAAACAAAAGAAACAGTAACAGCTTCTCAGACGTTCAACCCTAAATACGTCAAAAATAGAGTGTAAGGAGTAATAAACTTTGCAAAAAGTTTGGAAGTGCCAGACAAAAACCTTACCTTTGCAGAGCACTAAGTGCAAATCAGGTATTAGATTTATTCAGTTTAAGAACTAAACAATCAAAGAAAACATGAAGAAAATTTTCGTTACTCTGATGCTTTGCGTTATGACTATCGCAGCATCTGCACAGGTTAAGAGTGTTGACGTGAAGGCAGATCTACGTGGTGACTTCGGTCTCGGCGCAGGTGTTACCCTCGGTCTTGCTGACAAGATTGACTTCGCTCCACGTTTCAACTATTATTTTGCTGACGGAGGTTCAAATCTCTTTACCATCGACGGCGACTTCCACTACAATTTCAATGTAGCAGATAAGTTTGATGTTTATCCTATCGCTGGTCTTGTTTACCTCCACGCTACCGATTTCAATAAGCTTGGCGTTAATCTCGGTGTCGGTGGAAAGTATCAGATCAAGGACAATCTCGGACTTTTCATTGAGGCTAAGTATCAGTGGGTTGACGGCTGGGATGACACTTACTTCTCTCTCGGTGTAAACATCGGAATCTAATCTGGTGACAACAATACAAATAAAAAACGGAGGACGCGAATCTGCATCCTCCGTTTTTTATTTTGTATTGTTATAGGCAAAGGGTTAATTGGCAGCAAAGTATTCAACCTCTCTAACCTCTAACCCCTAACCTCTAACCTTTTATTAAAACTACAGAACCTTCTTGTAGAGTTCAACGATCTCTGCCTCAGTAACATCGCGAGGGTTACCTGGCGTGCAGACATCAGCGATAGCCTGAGCAGCGAGAGCAGGAATGTTCTCCTCTGTAATGCCAAGTTCGCCAAGAGTCTGAGGGATGCCTACGCGGATAGAGAGAGCCTTTACTGCGTCAACAGCAGCCTGTGCAGCCTCTTCAGCGCTCATGCCAGTAGTGTCAACGCCCATTGTGCGAGCAATTACGCCGTACTTCTCGATGCAGCAAGGCATGTTGAACTCCATGATTGTAGGCAGCAGGAGAGCATTTGCTACACCATGAGGAATGTCGTGAAGCGAACCCATTGGGTGAGCCATGCCATGAACAAGACCGAGACCTACGTTAGAGAAAGCCTGAGCAGCAATGTACTGTGCCAGTGCCATGCCTTCGCGGCCAACAGGATTTGTTGGTTCGTCAACAGCGAGAGGCAGATTCTCTGCAATCATCTTTATTGCCTGCAGCTCATACATGTCAGACATTACCCATGCACCCTTTGTGATGTAACCCTCGATAGCATGTGTCAGAGCGTCCATGCCAGTAGCAGCAGTCAGCGACTTAGGCAGGGTGTACATCAGTTCTGGGTCAACGATAGCAACGGCAGGGATGTCGTTAGGATCAACGCATACCATCTTTGCCTGACGAGCCTCGTCGATGATGACGTAGTTGATAGTTACCTCAGCACCTGTGCCGGCAGTTGTAGGCAGTGCGATGATAGGCACGCTCTTGTTCTTTGTTGGTGCACAACCTTCGAGCGAAACAACATCAGCAAACTCAGGATTGTTTACAACGATGCCAATGCCCTTTGCTGTGTCCATTGACGAACCGCCACCGATGGCAACGATGCAGTCAGCGCCTGCTGCCTTGAATGCTGCTACGCCATCCTGTACGTTCTTAACGGTTGGGTTTGGCTTTATCTCGCTGTATATCTCGTATGCGAAACCAGCAGCGTCGAGAACGTCGGTAACCATCTTTGTAGTACCCACCTTGATGAGGCCTTTGTCTGAACATACAAGTGCCTTCTTCACATTGAGTCGAGCAAGTGCGCCAGGAAGCTCTGCGCGGCATCCTGCGCCGAAGTATGAAACTTCGTTAAGAATAAATCTCTGTGCCATTTTTTTGTTAGGTTAGTTTGTTTGGTTTTTGTTTTTAAATAAAAATATGTTAAAAGTTTTCCTGTTAGAAACGGTCCTCCACTATGTCCTTTCTCCGCTATAGCGAAGCAAGACCGAACGCTTGATACTCATCTTCAAAGTTCGGAGTGAACGTTCCGGTGCCTATAGCATTCTGAATTTCGTCCTTTGTCCAAAAGCGTCCGCCAGCCAGTTCGTCCTTGCTTGGCGTGATAGGTCCGTCATATACGGTGCGATGAACATAGACAAGCTCACGTTCGCGTGGTCCTTCGAACACGTAATGCCCCATGGCGATAGGCTGAAAGTCAGTTACGCCCAATTCTTCCCTTACCTCTCGGCGTAGGGCGATAGTGACACTGTCCCCCAATTCGGCATTCTCATTGCCGTTACTGTCAAGGCATTCGCTATAGTCAATGTGGCCTCCTACAGCCGTGTCCCACTTGTCCGGTTGGATATCTTTCCATGCAGGGCGATGTTGTAAAAATAATTCCCCTTTCGAATTGAATATGTGCAGATGGACTACTGGATGCAAAACGCGTGTGCCACTATGTGCTTCGCCTCTTGTTATCTTACCGTATATACGGCCGTCAGCATCGGTGATGGGGAAGAGTTCTTTCTGATTGTCTGCCATAATTACAGTTTTAAGGTTTTGGTGAAACAATCTGGGAATGATTTGTCAATATCTTTCGGTTCATTCTTGAATATTCCGAACATGGTAGAACCACTTCCTGACATCATGGCAAAGGTTGCTCCGAGGTCGTACAACTTCTCCTTGATAGTGCCAAGGACAGGATGCATGGCAAAGACAGGCTCTTCAAAGTCGTTGGTAAGTTTGCCACGCCACTCCTCTATCGGCAACTGTATGACATCGCGACAGCAGAGCGAAGGTTTAGCAGGCTTAATGGCTGCATAGGCTTTCCCTGTGGAAACAGCAACGTCTGGCTTTACCAATGCCAGCCAATACCCCTCAAGGATGTTGGAAACGTTACCGATTGGCTGCAGGACATCACCGATGCCCGTTGCGTATGAAGGCTCGGCAGTGATGAAGAAAGCACAGTCGGCACCCAGACGGGCAGCATAGCTCTCCATGTTTGCTATGCCCATGTTGATGCGGAAACGCTCGTCGAGTAGTCGAATCATGGTTGCTGCGTCACTCGAACCACCACCAAGACCAGCCTGCGATGGTATGTTCTTTATGAGATGGGCATGTACGCGAGGGATAACATAGTCGGCTGCGATGATGTTATACGCCTTGACCACCAGGTTGTCTTGCTCTGGACACAGGTCGGAAGTGACGAGTTGCCCGTTGTCGTTAGTCTTTACGAGTAGATCGCAATTGACATCTGAAGGAAACTTCTCGTCCATCAGCTTTACGTCGAGAGCATCGTAGAGCGGGATAGGGTAGAACACGGTCTCAATGTTATGATAGCCATCAGGACGGCGTTCTATAACGTTGAGGCCAAGATTTATCTTGCAGCAAGGGAATTTTATCATTTTTGTCTTTTAAGATATAAGGTTTTACTTCTTTATTATGAACACAAAAGCCGCTTTTTCTGACTCTTGGAATCCATAATTGGTGTTGCCAAAAATATTTTTTTGCAAAAGTACAAATTATTTTCTTAAGTTACAAATAATTTAAGTAACTTTGCATCCCAAATCAGTAAAAAAAAATATGGCAGATACAACAAACAACAATAGCCGTGGGCAACATAGGCAGACTCCGATAGACAGCACCTACGGCCATTTGCCGCCACAGGCGGTTGAAATAGAGCAGGTGGTGCTTGGCGCGCTTCTTATTGACGTTGAGGCATTTGGAGTGGTCAGTGAGCTGCTCGTTCCAGAGACATTCTATGATCCTCGTCATAGGGAAATCTATTCAGCAATACGTTCGCTGAACCTCAGCGAGCGTCCTGCAGACCTTCTCACCGTGACCGAAGAGCTCCGCAAGATGGGCACTCTTGAGAAAGCAGGTGGAGCAGCCTACGTCATCGAACTATCGTCTCTGGTGGCATCATCAGCAAACGTGGAGTACCATAGCCGTATCATCGCTCAGAAATATACGGCGCGACAGCTCATCAGCTATGCAAGCAACGTCGAGACAAAGGCGTTCGACGAGACCGTCGATACCGAGGAACTGATGCAGGAGGCAGAGGGCGCACTCTTCGAACTCTCGCAGAAGAACATGAAGCAGGACTATACTCAGATTGACCCTGTGGTCAAGAAAGCGTACGAGATTCTGCAGAAGGCAGCGCAGAACAGTGGTGGTCTTACGGGTGTCCCTTCCGGATTGGACGATTTGGACGCTGTAACCTCAGGTTGGCAGGCAAGCGACCTTGTCATCATTGCCGGTCGTCCTGCCATGGGTAAGACGTCGTATGCCCTCTCTGTAGCAAAGAACATCGCCGTTGACTACCGCATTCCTATCGCTTTCTTCTCTCTTGAGATGAGCAACGTGCAGCTTGTCAACCGTCTGATTTCCAACGTCTGCGAGATACCAGGCAACAAAATCCTGAACGGACAGCTTACGCCGGACGAGTGGGCACGTCTCGACCAGAATCTGCGTAAGATGGAAGGTGCTCCTTTGTATGTCGATGACACCCCTGGCTTGTCGGTCTTCGAACTGCGAACCAAGGCGCGCCGACTCGTTAAGGAGAAGGGTGTTAAGATAATAATGATAGACTACCTGCAGCTGATGAACGCCAACGGCATGCGCTTCAACTCCCGTCAGGAGGAGGTTTCTACCATTTCGCGTTCGCTGAAAGGATTGGCAAAGGAACTTGACATCCCTATTCTCGCCCTCTCGCAGCTCAACCGTTCGGTGGAATCGCGTGGTAGTGCTGACGACAAGAGCATCGACTCGAAGCGTCCTCAGCTGAGCGACCTCCGTGAATCGGGTGCCATAGAGCAGGATGCCGATATGGTACAGTTCGTGCATCGTCCTGAATACTACGGCCTTAAGGAGGATAGCAACGGCGTGGACCTGAGGGGTAAGGCGTATATCATCATAGCAAAGCACCGTAAGGGTGCAACGAAGGATGTGCTTGTCTCGTTCCGTGGAGAGTTTACACGATTTGCCAATAAGAGCGAAGCGCCTGCTACGCCGCCGGCATTCGGCATGGACGAAGACGCTGGTGAGATTCGTTCGTCTGCCCTTGATGGCAACATGGCCGATCCGTTTAGTGCCAGTCTCGAAGCGCCACCGCCAGCAATGGGCCTCGATGATATGCCTTATTAGCATGCCGATAGGTGCGGTTACTCCAGTACTTTGCTATGAATTACTCCAGTACTTGCTACGAATTACTCCAGTACTTGCTACGAATTACTGCAGTACTTGCTATGAATTACTGCAGTACTTGTTGCGAATTACTTTGGTACACGATACGGCTTGCACCGCCAAGGTGTGTAAAAACACCGCGTTTTAATGCCTGATAAGTGTTTTTATCACATTATTAATATAAATAAATCAAGAAACACCCCTAATTCTTACAATTTATTTGCTATATTCAGAAAATAATTGTAAATTTGCAAATCAATTAGGTAGAAAGGTAAGAAATTAAAACATTTGCAATATAAAAATGAGCGATAGATTATATATTTTCGACACCACTTTGCGCGACGGTGAGCAGGTTCCTGGATGTCAGCTCAACACCATTGAGAAGATTCAGGTTGCCAAGCAGCTTGAAGCGCTTGGCGTTGACGTTATCGAGGCTGGTTTCCCAATCTCAAGTCCTGGCGATTTCAATAGCGTTATTGAGATTAGTAAGGCTGTAACATGGCCTACTATCTGTGCGTTGACACGTGCTGTCCAGAAGGATATCGATGTTGCTGCTGAGGCTTTGCAGTATGCTAAGCATAAGCGCATACATACCGGTATCGGCACTTCGGAGAGCCACATACGCTATAAGTTCAACTCTACTCCTGAGGAAATCATCGAGCGTGCTGTGGCTGCTGTGAAGTATGCAAAGAAGTACGTTGAGGATGTTGAGTTCTACGCAGAGGATGCGGGACGTACTGACAACGAGTATCTTGCTCGTGTCATTGATGCTGTGACCAAGGCTGGTGCTACTGTATGTAACATCCCTGACACTACGGGTTTCCGTGTGCCTAACGAGTATCAGGAGAAGATAGCTTATCTCTATGAGCATGTTGACGCCTTTGCTGCTGGCAAGTCTATCCTCTCTACCCACTGTCACAACGACCTCGGCATGGCTACTGCCAATACTGTGGCTGGTGTGCTGGGCGGTGCCCGTCAGGTGGAGGTCACCATCAACGGCATCGGTGAGCGTGCCGGCAATACTTCGCTCGAAGAGGTTGCAATGATATTTAAGACTCACCCTGATCTTGGCATTGAGACCAACATCAACACTACGAAGATCTATCCTACATCGCGCATGGTCAGCTCACTCATGAACATGCCGGTGCAGCCAAATAAGGCTATTGTGGGAAAGAATGCTTTCGCTCACTCGAGCGGCATCCATCAGGATGGTGTGCTTAAGAACGCTTCTACCTATGAGATTATGGACCCTAAGGAGGTTGGTATCGACGATAACGCTATCGTGCTGACTGCTCGTTCTGGACGTGCTGCGTTGAAGCACCGTCTCTCTGTCAATGGCGTTGATGTCGATGGTGAGAAGCTTGATGCTCTCTATCAGGCTTTCCTGAAACTGGCTGACAGAAAGAAGGAGGTTACGGACGATGACATCCTCGTTCTGGCTGGTGCCGATCGTTCGAATGCTCGTGCTGTCAAGCTTGACTTCCTGCAGGTTACTACTGGCATGGACGCTAACTCTAAGTGTGTGGCTTCTATCGGTCTTGACATCTCTGGTCAGAAGTTCGAGGCTTGTTCTACGGGTAACGGTCCTGTTGACGCTGCAATTCGTGCGCTGAAGAAGATTATCCTCAAGGAGATGACACTCAAGGAGTTCACCATTCAGGCTATCTCGAAGGGCTCGGACGACTTGGGCAAGGTTCACATGCAGGTGGAATACGACAAGCACGTGTATTACGGCTTCGGTGCTGATACCGACGTCGTAAAGGCTTCGGTTGAGGCTTACATCGATTGTATCAATAAATTCAAGAACTAAGGAAAATGAAATAGTGTGTATCAGTTCCGCTGATACACCTTATTATATATATTATATATGGGAAAGACATTATTCGACAAGATTTGGGACGCTCACGTTGTTCAGAACGTAGAGGATGGTCCTACACAATTGTATATTGATCGCCTCTATGCTCATGAGGTGACAAGTCCACAGGCTTTTGACACTCTTCGCGATAAGGGCATCAAGGCATTCCGCCCTGACCATGTCATCGCTATGCCTGACCACAATACTCCTTCTGACCAGCAGGAGCGCATTGACGATCCTATTGGCAAGAAGCAGGTTGAGACTCTTGCTGCTAACTGCGCTGAGTTTGGCATCAAGCACTTTGCTATGGGCACAAAGGACAATGGCATCATCCATGTTGTTGGTCCAGAGAAGGCACTCTCTCTCCCTGGCATGACCATCGTTTGTGGTGACTCTCACACTTCTACCCACGGTGCTGTCGGTGCCATCGCTATGGGTATCGGTACTTCTGAGGATGCACAGGTGCCCGCTTCGCAGTGCATCCTCCAGTCTAAGCCAAAGACTATGCGTATCAACATCGAAGGCACTCTGCCTGCTGGAACAACAGCTAAGGATGTCGCTCTCTATATCATGGCACAGATGACCACTTCTGGTGCTACTGGCTATGCAGTTGAATATGCTGGCTCTGCTATCCGCAATATGTCTATGGAAGGTCGTCTTACGCTCTCTAACCTCTCTATCGAGATGGGTTCGCGTGCTGGTCTTATCGCTCCTGATGATACAACATTCGAGTATCTCAAGGACCGTGAGTATGCTCCTAAGGGCGAAGCATGGGATGAGGCTCTTGCAAAGTGGAAGCAGCTCTATTCTGATGAGGACGCTGTATTCGACAAGGAGGTTACATACCGCGCTGAGGATATCGCTCCTCGCATCACTTACGGCACAAACCCAGGTGCTGGTATCGCTATCGACGAGTGCATTCCTACTACTGATAGTATGAGTGATTCGGAGAAAGAGCAGTTCCTTGGTATGCTTGACTATATGCAGTTTGAGCCTGGTCAGAAACTCGAAGGCACACCTGTTGACTACTGTTTCCTCGGTGCTTGTACCAACGGACGTATTGAGGACTTCCGCGCTTTCGCTTCTGTTGTGAAGGGTAAGAAGAAGGCTGACAATGTTGTTGCATGGATTGTTCCTGGCTCATGGCTTGTTCGTCAGCAGGTTATTGACGAGGGCATCGATAAGATTCTTGAAGAGGCTGGCTTCGAACTCCGTCTCCCTTCATGCTCGGCTTGCCTGGCAATGAATCCTGATAAGGTTCCTGCAGGCAAACTCGCCATATCAACATCCAATCGTAACTTCGTAGGTCGTCAGGGACCAGGTGCTCGCACCGTTCTCGCTTCGCCGCTGGTAGTAGCAGCATCTGCTATCACAGGTGTTATCACTGACCCACGTAAACTCTAACAGACCACAGTTCCCGATACGTCAGTATCGGTCAAAACATTACCAAAATGGCAAAAGAAAAATTCGATATAATCCAGTCAACATGCATTCCTATTGCTATTGACAACAACAATACAGATAATATCATCCCTGCACGCTTCCTTGCGTTCACCACTCGTGACCCAAAATTCTATGGCGATGCATTCATGCACGATATCCGCTATAATGCCGACGGCACACCAGTTGCCGACTTCGTAATGAATCAGGAACCATTCAACGAGACTCCTTCAAAGGGACATCGTGAAATCGTTATCGGTGGTCAGAACTGGGGCTCAGGCTCTTCACGCGAACATGCAGCATGGGCCATCGCAGGTTATGGCATCCGTGTGGTTATCTCTTCTTCGTTTGCAGATATCCACCGCAACAACCTCCTCAACTGTTTCGTTCTCCCTGTCATCGTGTCTCGCGAGTTCCAACTCGAACTCTTCGATACCGTTGCAAAGAATCCTAATGCAGAAGTCAAGGTCGATGTTCCTAACCAGACAGTCACTAACGTAACTACTGGCAATTCGGAGCATTTCGACATTAACTCTTACAAGAAGTACTGTCTTGAGAATGCCTACGATGATATCGACTTTCTCCTTTCAAACACTGATAAGATAGAAGCTTTCGAAAACAAGTAAGTGAACAAAAAATTCATTGAAATAATGGACTCCACACTCCGCGATGGCGAACAGACCAGCGGAGTGTCTTTTGTGCCGCATGAGAAACTCATGGTGGCACGAATGCTGTTGCGCGATGTTAATGTCGATCGTATTGAGGTGGCTTCGGCTCGTGTCTCTGAGGGCGAAAAGGATGCTGTCAAGATGATATGCAGATATGCTCAGATGGCGGGTATGATCGATAGGGTAGAGGTCCTCGGATTCTGCGATAATGGTCGCTCGGTTGACTGGATTGTCGATTGTGGCGGCAAGGTTATAAACCTTCTGTCCAAGGGATCGCTGAAGCATTGCATGCAGCAACTCGGAAAGACTGCACCTGAACATATTGCTGACATTCGTCGTGAGGTGAAGTATGCGCATTCAAAGGGACTCGCCGTCAATCTCTATCTTGAGGATTGGTCAAACGGTATGAAGGACTCTCCTGAGTATGTGTTCCAGATGATGGAGGGACTCAAGGATGCGGGCATAAAGCGTTTTATGCTTCCTGACACTCTCGGTGTGCTTAATCCTACGCTTGTGGCTAAGTTCTTCGAGATGATGATCAAGCGATATCCTGACATTCATTTCGATTTCCATTCGCATAATGATTACGACCTTGCTGTCGCCAACTCTCTGGCGGCTGTCCTTGCTGGCGCTTCTGGCATTCATGTTACGGTTAATGGACTTGGTGAGCGTTGCGGTAATGCTCCTCTTTCCAGCGTTCAGGTTATTCTGAAGGACCAGCTTGATGCCGTAACTAATATTCGTGAAGAGCGTCTGAACGAGGTGAGCCGTGTCGTAGAGTCATACAGCGGAATCGCTATAGCACCTAATCAGCCTATCGTGGGCGAGAATGTGTTTACCCAGGTGGCAGGCGTACATGCTGATGGCGACAATAAGGATAAGCTTTATTGCAATGACCTTACTCCTGAACGTTTCGGACGCAAACGTGAGTATGCTCTCGGTAAGAGTTCGGGAAAGGCAAATATTGAGATGAACCTTCAGGAACTCGGTCTGGAACTTACTCCTGAACAGATTCGCGCCATTACTAAGCGTATCACTCAGCTTGGCGATCGCAAGGCCATCGTGACGCAAGAGGATCTGCCGTTCATTGTCTCTGATGTCCTCAAGCACTCGGCACCAGAGGAGGAGGATAAGGTGAAGCTGCTTGGATACATGGTCAGCCTTGCCTATGGCATTAAGCCTATCGCTTCCGTCAGAATTAGTATCAATGGTAAGGAGTTTGACGGCGATGCCACAGGCGACGGACAATACGATGCTTTCATGAAGGCATTGAGGCGCATCTATCGCGACAAACTGGGACGTGTGCTTCCTGATCTCCTAAACTATACTGTTACCATTCCTCCTGGCGGACGCACAGACGCTCTCGTGCAAACTGTTATCACATGGCAGCAGAATCAGAAAGTATTTCGCACCCGTGCTCTTGATGCCGACCAGACGCAGGCGGCAATCGATGCAACATTCAAAATGCTTAATCAAATAGAGGTGTAGGCTCTGTCCTACACCTTTTTTTTTATTATGTCACTGTGCAAATGTATCTAAACGTGCTAAATAGCATGTTTTTCCTTGTTGTATGAGATTGTGCTGTGATTTAAATCAAAATGAATAATCAAAATGCATATTTTCTGTAACTTTTTTCATAAAACATTTGCGTATATCAGAAAAAGTGCGTACCTTTGCACTCGCTTTTGAGAAAACGATACTCAAGGCAACCAAAAATCGCCGAGTTCGGCGATAAAAAAGAAAGAGTTCTTTGAAAGATTTACAATAACAGACAAGTAGTACAAGAAGCAAGAGTCTAGTCCTCTGTCTCCTGGAGACAGAGCAGAAAAGATATCTTGGGTGAAAGTTTTAAGAAACCGTCATTTCTATAATATATAGACAATGAGAAAATACTTCTTAATCCGAAGCGTCCTGAATCAGAAGTTATGTACTTTGTCTCCCGGAGACAAAGCATCATGATAAAGATATTTACTATGAAGAGTTTGATCCTGGCTCAGGATGAACGCTAGCTACAGGCTTAACACATGCAAGTCGAGGGGCAGCATGTTGGTTGCTTGCAACCGATGA
>JAZUKC010000008.1:0-5337 GCA_045643065.1 Prevotella sp. | reverse complement strand
ATCCACAATATCTGCCTGGAAGGCAGTACCTTGATACGTTCACTGTGATGTACGACCAACTGAACGTATCAGAGTAGTGCCTTCCAGGCACAAGTTACTTGTTGATTGGATTCCGGACACTTCGTGCCCGGTTACTCAAAGTATTGGCTTCCAGCCAAATACCAACCCTTGATATTCGTCGAACTCACGTTAATTATTAATTATTCATTAACATTGTCTCTGTGTTAAAAAATGACGGAGAACGTGAGCCGTTGTCTGTGCTTTTCATGATGTGAAAACTATTGATTCATCACCCGAAAAGCATTGGTTTATGTTGTAAAGACTCAGTAATTACGTTGTAAAGACTCAGTAATTACACTGTAAAGACTGAGTAATTACATTGTAAAGACTGAGTAATTACACTGTAAAAGGCTACCTTTTGGACGATGAATCAATAGGAATCGCATCATGAAAGGCTGCTTTTGGCGTTTGCATGCATACAAACCGACAACGGGAAAATGTTCCAGAAATGCTTAATATAAATCATTCTCACCTTGCAAAACGTTCAAATTTGCATAAAGAATTGCAAAAATGTTCATTTTGCAAGTATGTTTTTAGTATAATGTAAGTAATTTTGCGACAAAATAAATCAACGCATGAAAAAGAGTATCGCATACTGTTTCCTCGCCTTTGCATTGGCCGTTCTGTTCAGTCAATGCAATAACTACCGTCTCGAACCGGATGGTTACGGCAGCGAATACCCTAAGACGAAGGAGGCGTATGCCATCATTGACAGTGGCATGAGCTTCATGAACTCTGACCCGGCGAAGGCACATCACATTATTGATTCTGTCTGCAAACTCAAACTGATGTCGCCAAAGCGATGCGATTTCCTTCATGCCACGGTGCTGTTCAGCGGCGATAATCTGCATGACAGCGCACTGGTTGTCTGCGACAGACTGCTCGATGAGAATAAGTTTGGCGACGATCAGTATCTGGAAGAAGAAATATGCGTGCTGGCATCCAATATCACTTCCAACCTCAGTCGCCACGTAGAGACCTTGCGATATGCAAACCGCGGCATCAAAATTTGTCATGGTCATGAGAAGATGCGCAGCGATGAGGCTACGCTGATGGGTAGGGTAGGCATGGCAGAACAGATGCTTGGAAACTTTGATAAGGCCAAAGAGACCTACGACAAGGCATACGCACTGTTGAAGGAAGATAAGTCGTTCGGTGGGCTTGTTGCCTTAATTTCGCTCATGAAGAAGCAGGCAGACCTCTATTCTGCTACCAACGACTATGACGAGGCAATCAACATCCGACACAATATTATATATAAGGTGCAGCAGTTCGACCGCGATCCTTCGTTCGTTACGCCCCGACCAGAGACAATGAGGCAGTCGAGCGCTACCACAAGAGACTTTGCCGATTTCTACGAATGCCAGATGTACGGCAACATAGCAAGTGCATATCGTCAGAAGATAGAGCACGGATTGTCCAAGAATACGAAGGCAGACACCGACTCGGTCAGTAAGTATCTGGACCTGTGGAGCAAGACCTCTAACTCTCAGATAACCACAAACTTCGTCGATGCCATGCCCGAATTCTACTTCGTAGGCAGAATGTCCGACTTCGACAAGGCAAAGACCATGGTGGCAGAGGCATTCGGCGCAGACACGCTTGTCAGCGAATACGTTGACATCCTTACCCTCCTTGCCAAGTCAGAGGAGGCAAAGCACAATTACGATGCCAGTAACTCGCTGGCGCATAGAGCACTTGTCGTGAGCGATAGCATCAGGAAACAGGATATGCTTCGCACACTGTCAGAACAGGTTTCGATAAACATGGTGCAGGAACAACAGCTTGCCCGTCAAGACGCTGAGCACGAAGTCTCCCGCCAGAAACTCGTCATTCTGTTGCTCTCCGCCGTATTAGCACTCATCATTCTGGCAGGAATCGTCATCACGTTCCTTATTCGTAAGAACAGGAAAAACGAGCAGATAATAGAAATAACACAACATGACCTCACGGAAACGAAGGAAGAAGTGAAGGAACTTACACAACAGCTGAAGGATACAAAGTCAGAGAGGGCTGTCAACAACACAAAAGCACTGTACGAACGCATTGAACAAGCAATGACCGAAAGGGAACTTTACCTCAACCCAGACCTTGACGTCAAGTTGCTTGCTGAGGAAATCTGCTCCAGCAGAACACTGATTTCGGTTTGCATAAACAGCGTTACGGGCAAGACATTCCGCCAGTGGTTGTCCGAGTATCGCCTGTCGCTGTTCGTGCAAAAGATGAAGGAGTATCCGGATGATCCTATCGAAGACCTGATACAACAATGCGGATACAAGGACCAATCCACCTTCCGACGCCAGTTCAAGGCTACTTACGGCATGACGGCAGGTGAGTATCGTAAGGAGTTATTCGACTAAGCGGTTGCACGTCTTGTACGTTGTTATCCTGCTTGTTGCACCGCATAAATGGTTGTTTTGAACAAAAGTTCACTTTTTCTGTTGTGATAAATCAAGAAATAACGCAATGAATTTCGGTATATAAGAAAAATACTGTAATTTTGCAAACTGTTGTGAGACAACCTGCTCCAATTGAAATTGAAACACTTATAAACATATTAAAGAATAATGAAAACTTCAAAGATTCTCTCACTCGTTGGTGCAGCAGTTCTCACCATCGCATCTATGAGCAGCTGTTGCTCATACACAAACGTAGCAGGTATCTCTTCCAACAGCCCAGTTGGCTCAAAGATGGGTGTCTCTACACAGACCACTTACCTCTGGATGTTTGGTGGTGGCGGCCCAAAGCAGTCAATAAAGGCAGCTGCAGAAAATGGTGGCATCAAGACAATCTCTCATGTAGAGCATCACAACAAGCTCATCCTCTTTGGCTTAGTTGCAAAGCATGAGATCCGTGTTTACGGCGAATAATATCGACACTAAATAATAAACAAATTTAATAGAACAAAACAATTATGAAAAAATCATTAAAGTTTATTCTGTCAATCGCAGTAATGCTTATTGCTCTTGTGACAGTAACAAGTTGTGAACCAGAAACTAAGACTTCTGTAGTGGTAGATGCATCTATCGCAGTTCGTTTCTCTCAATCTACTTCAGCTGAGAAGGAAGCAATTATCAAGAATAGCTATGACATCATCAACACACGTCTTGATGAGATGTTCGGCAAGTACTTTGATCTGGAGTGTGACGATGAGGGTGTTCCTACCAAGAGCGCATTCGACAAGGTTTGCAATCGTATCGACAAAGACAAGACTATTCAGACAGAGCTGAAGACTATTGAAGGAATGAGTGAGGTTACAGACATTGCATTCCTTTTCTATAGCGCCTCAACAGAGGTTGCCTATTATAATATAAAGGGTACCTACTACAAGCGTTAATAGTTCCCACACCTTATAAAAACAAAATCGCCAGGCAGAGCAATGTTCTCTGCCTGGCGATTTTGTTTTTGTTTAGTTGTGTGTCAAACAACAGGTTTACTGTATGTTGCCTTTTGTTATGACAATCTGCTTTGTGTAAATCGGTTTACCCTTTGCCTCTGTTCCCTTGTAGAGGTCAACTATGAATGTGAGCTTCTGGCCTGGCTCCAGTTCGTCTGTAAGAGGAAGAAGCTTTGTCTTCATTGTTGAGAGTACGGTGTCAATGAGAACCTTTGCCTGAAGCTCTGTTGTCTCGACAGTGATAGGTTTCAAACCAGCGTACTCATCAATCATCTTCTGTGTCTCTTCGTCGATGCCTTCAAACTTAGCTGTTGGCATGATGGTGTAAGCAGAGACTACGTCTGTTGGCTCATCGTCTTCGCTGCTACAGCTTACGAGAGTAAGCGAAGATGTGATTGTTGTCAATGCTGCAAGGAGCATGAATAGAAACTTTTTCATCGTTTTCTTGTTTTGTTTAGGTTATTGATTCTTTTAGTAAATGTTTCTTTTTGCAAAGATAAAGAAAATTCCCTAAACCTCCACCTTTTACATAATAAAATGCCAAACTTATTCACATTATTTAAGGATAAATTCATCACTACCACCCCCTCTTTTTATTAACACAGAGACAATTTTAATGAATAATGAATAGTGAATAATTAATAATGAACATCTATTCATACCCCTGTCTGTTTAACACAGAGGACACGGAGTTTTTAGAGTGCTATGCAGTATGTTATTAACCGAATGGCACTCAAAGAAACTCTGTGCACTCTGTGTCCTCTGTGTCTCAGTGTTGAAAAAGACAGAGGATCAGAGTAGTTGCCATTAGTGTTCGGTGCTTGTCCTTGTTGCGAAGAAAGAATTAGTAAACATTTGCAAGTTTCAAAATAATTTGCTACCTTTGCACTCAGATTTTAATATTACCATTAAGTCATGATACAGTTAGAGAAAGGAACACAACTACATAACGGCGATTACACTATCGTTAAGTCACTCGGGCAGGGTGGTTTCGGCATAACATATCTTGCAGAGCAAAGCGGTCTTGGCAGAATGGTTGCTGTTAAGGAGTTCTTTATGCGCGAATTGTGCGATAGAGCAGAAGGCGGAACGACCGTCACATCTACGTCTGGTAGCAGGGATATGGTTGAGCGTTGCCGTGCTAAGTTTGTTACGGAAGCAAAACTCCTGGCATCGTTGAAACACCCAAATATCGTTGGCGTTCATGCTGTATTCGACGAAAACAATACGTCTTATTACGTCATGGACTATGTTGACGGTCAGTCGCTTAGTGAACTGATTAAGTTCGGTCCGCTGCCTGAAGCAAAAGCCTTAGGCTACATACGTGAGGTAGGCAAAGCCTTGAAGTATATTCACTCCAAAAACATCTACCATCTTGATGTTAAACCGTCTAATATTCTCCTTGACAAGGATGGTTCAGTCATGCTTATTGACTTCGGAATCAGTAAGCAGGTCAAGGATTCTGAAGGAAACACACTCTCTGTCTCTTCAGCACTAGGTCACACTCCTGGCTACAGTCCGACAGAACAGGTGGAGCAGAAGGTGGAGAACTATGGTCCATGGACAGACATCTACGCTCTCGGTGCAACGCTATATCGCCTGCTTACTTGCAGTAAGTTGCCTTCTACCTCAGAGATTCTCGAGGGCGGAGAGACTGCATTCCACTTCCCCGACCACATAACTCCAGCTACTCGCAAACAGATTCTGTGGATGATGACTCCTATTCGTACAAAGCGTCCGCAAAGCATGGCAGAGCTGTTCAGTGCGCTTGATGATGAGGAGGTTACAGTAGGACCAACAGCAGAACCTGTGGTTGATGATGATCCGGATACTGTGTTGAAGGGTTGTGGGAAAGAAACTGAATTGGACGAGATGTCTTG
>JAZUKC010000007.1:0-53227 GCA_045643065.1 Prevotella sp. | reverse complement strand
TCCGAAAAAATGTGTACCTTTGTGCATTGTTATTGAAGTTTTGTAGCAGAAACAAAGGTAACAATTTGGGCTGACTCCACCAAATGGAATCAGCCCTTTCTTATTTTTTTAACAAAAAGTTTTAGCGGACAGTAATAATTTATAAGGTTGGTGGAAATGAATGGGTTCTTGCACAAAATGACTCTTGTGTAGCAAGACTGTTTGCTCCGACAACTCCTCCTCCACCACCTCCAACCTTAGGTTAACCTTTCAGATTCCATAATACAACAATGAAATATATCGTTACATTTTTATTCATAGCTTGTGGTGCATATTTTGTGCTGGACGAGCTGTTCACCTCCCACTCTATGCTGTTTTACACAGACATGGCTGTCGTTGTTGTTGCTGAGCTATTATTGCTTAGTAATATCCCTTTACTTTCTGGTGACAATTCATTCAATATAAAGAATGCAATAAGTGGTGTTGTGCTTAACACCACAGCAATAATGCTTGTTACATGGATGCTTGTGTTCAACCTTGCATTCAGGCATACTTGGCCTATCGAGTATTATTGGATTGGTCTTATACTTGTTCTATGTTATTTCCTTTTCAAAGGAGTAATACTTTCGTCTGCCGCCGATGCATCAATGACGCATCAGGCGCAGTTAGACAAATCAATAGCAAACAGCAAACTCGCCAAAGCTGCTATAACAGACTATACTTCCGAAATAGCAATGTTTATAGCACGTAACGCCAGTATTGACAAACGAGACGAACTTCAAAGACTTTTGCGTACAACCAATGACAAAATTTCTTCTCTACCTATAGGCATTGTGGAACGCAATACAGGTAAGTTGGAAGACATAGCAAATGTGTATGCAAATTTGTGTAGTGTCTGTTCGCAAGATGATTGGAATACTCAGTTACAACAGGAGATAAAAGATACATTACAGGGAATTATAAAACAAATTAATAACTTTAAATAAAATTACTATGAACGAAATGAAGTGCCCTCAGTGTGGGGGAAGTAAATTGCAGGCTTATGGTAACGGTGTCTATAAATGCCTGTATTGTGGTAACATTATCAACCAGCAGCCTTCGGCTCCAACGCAACCACAGCCAGCACCTGTTCAACCACAGGTTCAGCCTGCCTATCAACCACAGTTCCAGCCTGCCTATCAACCACAGCCTCAGAACATTTATATTCAGCAGCAAAGGCAGAAACTACATGACAGAAGCAAGGGTACAGCTGCTGTTCTCGCTTTGTTCCTCGGTGGACTGGGTGCTCACAAGTTTTACCTTGGTCAGACAGGGTTGGGTTTCATATACCTAATATTTTGTTTGACAGGCATTCCTTCATGCATTGCATTAATTGAAGGCATAATTTATTTATGTAAGAGTAGCGAAGAGTTTGATGAAGCATATAATTATTAATCAACTAAACAACCACGTATTATGAAAAAGAAATTGACACTAATTGCTTTTGCTGTAATAGCATGTATCACGATGACTTCTTGTAAGGTATCAACAGAACAACTGACTAAGGAAGTTAAGCAACACATGATTGAGGAATACCAAAAAGATGGTAGCAATATTGAAGTAAAGGACCTAACCCTTATCCATAAATCAGGAAATGATTATTCTGGAATCGCGGTACTTGAGTCTGATGGCGAGGAACTAAAGTGCGATGTTGAGGTTGTGTATGATGGTGACTCTTTTCAATGGAAAGTTACTCCTATGGAGCAGTAATTGTATTCAGCAGACCTGATTCCTGTCAGGTCTGCTAATCTCCCCTTAAAACCTAACCTATATTCTAACAATGAAAAAGAAACTATATAATCTACTCTTTTTATTTAGTCTGCTATTGATGTTATCTTCATGTGACCAGAAAGCACGACTAGTAAAATCTCTAAAACCAGAGATTGAATCTGAACTTAAAAAAGGCAGTACAACGAACTACGAGGTTGAGGACATTGTGCTCATTAAAGAGAGTGGCAACAAATACTCTGGTGTTGTAAAAATCAAGGAGCCTGACGGAGTTTATGATTATGATATTGAGGTGGTTAGTGATGGTGAGTCATATCGATGGGAGATGCCTCGAACCCCTCTTCAGCGCGAAGCTCTTAAGAATTTTGAGAAAGAATTGGATCAGATGCAAAAAGATACAGAACGAGAAATAGACAGGGCAATTGAACAGTCTCAAAAGGATTTCGACGATGCAATGAATAAATTGCAAAACGATTACGATTTTTAAGGGACTGTATATTTTGATAGTTACCTTAGAAAGCATTTTACAACCCATTCAAAAGAAACCAAAATATATCAGTCATGTTAACAATATGTCCTAAATGTGGTGGTAATAAGATGAAGCCGTTGGGCAATGACATCTATGAGTGTGAATATTGCAAACAGCTATTTCAAGAAATTCAGGCATCAGTTCCACCACAACAAAATTTGCAACAACAGGCTTCCGCTCCACACCCTCAGCAGTTCGTAAACCCAACGCATTCAGTTCCTATGCAGGGAACTATAATGCCTAGTGGTTATACTCATATTGACAACCAGTCTATACCAGAACTGGAGGAAAATAACGAGGACGAAATGCGTCCACTGACAGAGCGCCCACTAGCAATGATATGTGTCGTTATAGGATGGGGATGTATAATATTTGGAATAATTGACTTCTGTGGGAATTTTGGTCACTACGATTTGACAGGAGTTCCTTGGTCTCCAATAGCAGCTGGATTGATAGGGGAATTTTTCAAGGATTACCTTGCAAACAAACTGGATGTTTGATGTTTAATAACATCTTTCTTATTACATTCCTATTTTCGTTTGAGAAAGAGTATGGAGAATTTGATTATGTCATATCAACGTCCCTCCTAATTAAATGTGTCACCCGGTAGGAATAATTTGTGAAGATGGACTCATATTTAAAAATGCACTAAGAAACAATAGATAACATGTATAGACCCAAACTATTAGCTGTTTTCGTACTATTGTCACTCGCACTGTCTTTTTTGTTTGTACATTTCCTTTATCCATACGCTCATCTGAGAACATTTAGATCTTCTAATACGATGCAGGTTGATACAGTGTCGCAAGATACTTTAGTCGGAAATATTATGAACGGAGAAGAAGTGATAAAAGATTTCTTCAATGCCTACTGTGACAATTTTAATGATAATGATAGTAGAAATGAACAGTTATGTTATGATTTTATGACTCGTGACTATGCAACAAAGTTTGTCAAAAATGCACCAATATGTGGGCCAGGTGGAGTAGCCTATTATTGCGATAGGTGTGAAGAATACGAAGGTTCCGATTTCTTGCACTTTATTTTTCGGCACTCAATTCCAGGAGGCCCTGAGAAAATTTGGCTTAAAAGCATTACGGAGGATTCTGCTGGACGATATATAGTAATAGTAAATGCAGAATGGATGATGGCGGGACCTGAAATCTCAGAACGCCGTTTCCGTGTTTCTGTAAGAAGTGAAGACGGTGAGAACAAAATCTGCCGTATTGAGGATTTTGACAACAACCCAACCTACGACTTTGCTGTAATACGTGCATACAGAAATGAAAATATCGAGTCTGCCGATACAATCTATTAAATATAAACTTTCAGAAAAAATAAAAAACTATGATAAAGTTTTGTCCAGAATGCAGTGGTGACAAATTCAAAGTTATTGATAGCACTCACTGGGAATGTAGATACTGTGGAAAAGTAATTGCGTTGGATGAATACCCAGAAGAGAATTCCTCAAGTGTCACAACAGGAATCCCCTCTGGAGAACCTACTATTATGGCTGCGGAACAGCCTTCTATACCTGCGGCTCCGGTGCAACCAGACAGTGTTCAGCCTTCAATGCAACAGAATGTATTGTACACAATAGATGGGAAACCACGAGTTGTTCATCCTGTATATGTTCAACCGTCACAAGCAGGGATGGTCTTTACTCCAGAAGAAGAGGAAGAAGAAATGCCAACTACCGTTATGCTTGGCGTTGCATTCTTCATACCGATTGTGGGATTTATACTATCGTTTACGAAAAGAAGTGAATATCCGTTGTCTGCAAAAGCATATCTAATGTATGCATCAGTTTCAACAACACTGAGTTTTATTGTAGGTATCGTAATAAAAAGAATGTTACTTCAATAAATAACAAGCGTATTACAAAGAGAAAATATTCGCTATGAGTAATCAAAACAAAGGAATTTACCGTCCAGGACTTATGATTCTGTTTTGTGTACTATCGGTAGCATTAAACTTGGGACTCTTATGCCTTATACAGCGATACAATCATCCAGGATGTACTAGTATCAATACTAACA
Organism: Prevotella sp.; assembly: GCA_045643065.1. Taxonomy (GTDB): domain Bacteria; phylum Bacteroidota; class Bacteroidia; order Bacteroidales; family Bacteroidaceae; genus Prevotella. Next base: position 48,913 of record JAZUKC010000007.1, on the reverse strand, counting down.
ACAATGATAGCATTTCTGTGAATAAACCAAAGAAAGAAATTAGTGAAGTCATAGAATCTCAAGAAACAACGCCTATAGTTTCTCAAAAAATTGATCGGAATAGGACATTAAGTGGATATTTCGAAAAAGATGGCACACAATACCCTGTAGTTATCGTATTCCATCAGTATGGTAATGAAATACAGAACTGTGTATATAAGAATATAAATTATGGGGTCAAAATCAAAATGTCTGGATTCATAACTGAAAATGGCTTCACATTTGAAGCAAATGATCATCATAATGATTTGATAATAGACGTCTCTGAAGACTATGGCAACGGAGGGTGGACTGGCTACGCAAGAAGTGGTAGCAATACACTAAATGCCCATTTTGAAGAATAATAAATGTTGGCCACACCCCAAATAGAGTGCGACGTATGTCTCAAATAACAATAGTTTCTGCAATATAGAACATTGCTGCAGGAGTCGCAATACGAAGATTTATAAGTAACAAACATAGTATAACGAGAAAGTATTTGCTATGAGTAACCAAAACAAAGGATTTTATCGTCCGGGACTTTTATCATCATTCTGCATTGTGTATGTAATACTTAGTGTCGGACTCGTTCAGCTTTTATGCTCATACTACAAAATCCGTCCTAATATATCATCAGTGAGAATAGACACTGCGGCAGTTGATACTACAGTTATTGATACGTCATTTGTAGATTATGAACAGAATGAAATATATAATGATGCCTACGATGAGTATTCTTCATATGATTATGACAATGAAGAATCATACACAGAAGATTATGATGTAACGGAGAGTTATGAAAATACGACTGTAACAGAAGAACCTCGTGGGCAAATTAATGACAATCAAATCTACGACACACCAGATCAAATGCCTTCATTCCCTGGTGGTCAGGGCGCTCTCATGCAGTACCTTTCTTCTCATGTCAAGTATCCAGCAGTTGCAGAGGAAAATGGCATTCAGGGCCGTGTAACAGTACAATTCGTTGTTGAGAAGGACGGTAGCGTTACAGACGTTAAAACAATGAAGTCTGTCGATCCATCACTCGATAAGGAGGCAGAACGAGTTGTGCGTTCAATGCCGAAGTGGCAACCAGGACGTAACAACGGTCAAACTGTGCGTGTGAAATATTTTGTTCCAGTAGTATTTAGACTTCAGTAAATTCTAATAAACAGACATAAAAACCATACAAGAAAATGATTGAAACATGTCCATCATGCGGAGGAAATAAAATAACACCTCTCGGCAACAATGTGTATCAATGTAGATATTGTAATCAGCAGTTCGTTGATAACACAGTTCAACAACCTCAAATGGCATACCAACAGAATAACTCTGCTACTATTACAATCCATGGTTATCCCCAATGGTTTGTTATTAGTCCCGATGTAAAGATTTACATTAACGGACAGATGATAGGCAGTGTTGCTAGGAAACGTACATTGCCAATAAATATAACTGCTCCATGCCAGATTGTATTCAAGTGTAGTATGCGATCTGCAAGGATAAATGTCATGCCCTCAATTGATACAGACATTTATTTAGCATTCAACAGAATCACAGGGAGTTTGCTGCTAAATATTGCGCTGTAAAAAATATGACAAACAATGTTGAGGAATGGTGTTATGACTGGTACAGTTCTGATTACTACAACGATAGTCCACCTTACAACCCGGAGGGTCCATCATCAGGTAAGGGTAGAGTAGTGCGAGGTGCTGGTTGGAGCACGCTAACCGATTCTCAGCGTATTGCATATCGCTCTAGTCATGCTCCAGGTTATAGAGGCAAGGACCTTGGACTTCGTATAGTCATGGACAAGACGTTTGATATTGAAGATGGCACGCTGAAAGAGACTTCTAATAGTTACTTGGAACAACTGGGCAACATCCTTTCTCAACAGAGAAAGTGATATAGATAATTATGTTCTATCAATGACAGTTTATGATTGATTGTCTGTCATTTAGTACATATATTCCGATGTGTTAACATTAATGTGAAACTTTTAATTTTAAATTATAAACTATTCTTAAATTACAAACGAAATGCAGATAAAAAAGACGAACTACTTGTACCTCTTTGTGTTAATTATCCTAAGTGTTAGCACTTTGTTTACATCGTGTGATAAAGATGGATACAGTCTAAATCTTGACATTAAATATGACGTACTCCAAATAAACGGAAAGGGGTATGCTTGTTTTGGGAATCATAGTCTTATAACATATTCTTCAGATTGGGATTTGTCAAGGCACTGTGGTACAATTAGGCTTCCATGTGGTAACTTGTCTGATGCTGAAAAAGGCGAATGGGACTATGATTACATGTTTGAGATATATTTGGAAGGAAAAGAAAATTTAAAGAAGGGTAGTAAATTAGAACACTTCTCACCTGAATTCGAGCAGTATGGAAAAGAAACTTGCGAATATGTAAGTGGGTCTGCAACAATAGTCAATAAAAAGGATGATGACTATATAACAGTAAAATTTGAATCTTTTAGTTTTTCAAGTGGTAACAGTTCTTATGTTTTGGATGGCACTGTAACACTCAGTTTAGATGAAGACTAAGAAATTTAATTATTGAATATATTATGCAAAGATTTAGTTTGTTTTTAGTTATGGTTTGTGCAATGGCACAATACCTCTGGGCAGACATTTCTGTTCAGACGAGAGTCATTAATTCAGATTCGCAGCCTCCAATTGTTGGCGGTGTAATCAATGATTATGTATATAACACTATTGTTAAAACGGGTGTTTTAGTTAGTATAAATAACAATGACCTCATTGTAAATAGTCAGTCCCCATTTTTATTTCCTTATTACGAGGGAAACATGAAAAATGAGATAACTCCTGCAAATTATAGACAAATAGAGTGCAGTAACATAGGAAAAGAACAATTTTGGTGTCCGTTAGTTGCCCTTAAGTCTGAAAGGGAGTATTATGTAAAAGCCTACGCAATTAAAGCTGATGGCAATATAATCTATGGTCAGACTGAGTCTGTGCATTCACAAAGATATAACCGATATGATGGTACTACCGATTATGCCAATGTATGGCATGCTTTTGACTGTACTCTATTTGATCTTATCACGGATGAGATTATTAACCCTAATGACGGTTTTTACTATTCTACCAACGAAAACCCAAGGACAGTAAGGCGCGGTGTAGGAACATCTTATAATACATGTTATAAGTTTGCGACCGAATGGAATTATAAACTTTGGTATTATCATAGTACACACTGTGACGAGCAAAAAATCGTAAACAGTCCTATAATGTCCTATAAGGATGGAAGACTGACTATCGTTAAAAACTCGTTAGATGCCAACAAGAATATAACTTTGTACTATAGCATTAATGGCAACTTCTTCAGACCAGAAACTTATACTAATGTTTATAGTACTCCAATTGAAATAACTGAGCCATGTTATGTTTGTTGTTACGCAAAAAGTTCTGACGGATATATATCATATACAAACTTATTTGTTGTTGATAACGATGGCCAAGGAGACAACTACAGTGAGGTAGTAGCAGAAGCAATTGATCTTGGCCTTCCATCTGGAACATTATGGGCAACATGTAACATTGGTGCATCATCACCAGAGGAATATGGTGATTATTTTTCATGGGGTGAGTTAACACCAAAAGAAAGTTTTTCTCTTGCCAATTACAGGTTTTATGAAGATGGAAACTATACGAAGTACAACTCAACTGATGGTAAGACTACCCTTGATCCAGAAGATGACGCTGCACATATTCTTTGGGGCGATGGATGGTCAATTCCAAGTGTAGCAGAACGTGAGGAATTGATTTCGAATTGTACTTGGGTGTTTACTACACATGGTACAGTTAAAGGATATCAGATAACTGGTAGTAATGGTAATTCTATATTTTTACCAGCTGGTGGATACTATCACCCTAATTATATAGAAAAGAATGAACATGGTGTTTACTGGATTAATGAAGTTGATAATTTGATGTATGCAAAGAATTTGAGTTTTGGATTGGGATATAGAAATAAATATGATGATAGAGATCACGGTCTTAACATTCGCCCGATTTACAATGCGACATTTATAACTGATAGAATATCTAACTTAAATGTAGAATCAAGCAACAACAAACAGATATATTCTATAAACGGTCAGCGTCGTCATACAATGGGGCGTGGCATCAACATTGTACGCATGAGCAATGGTGCTGTGAAAAAAATAGCGAAATAATTGTATATATGCTGAAGAAAATTGATAGAATATACAGTGCCAACGGCGAGATTATCAAGTAATGATTATTACTCTATTTATTAACATTTTAATACACTAAAAATTATGAAAAAATTATTATTCATTGTGTTTGTGGCTCTTATTAGCCTAAACGCTAACGCACAGAAAGGTACAAAGGCAATTGGTTTGAATCTCGGCTACGGAACAGACATTGAGAGTCTCAATATCGGTGTCAAAGGCTTATATGGCATAACTGATAATGTTGAGGGTGAAGCATCGTTTACTTATTTCCTAGAGAATGAGGGAGCGCAGATGTGGAACATAAGTGCTGATGCTCATTATCTTTTTCCACTGCAAGATAAACTTACGGTTTATCCACTTGCTGGACTCAGCTATATTCATGTTGGCTTTGATTGTGGTGGAATACTGAGTGCTTCTGATAGCAAACTCGGTTTTGACCTTGGTGGTGGTATCAGATATGATATGACCGACAACATCGCTTTGAATGCAGAACTTAAATATCAGTTTGTGAGCCTTTATGATCAGCTTCTCCTTTCTGTAGGTGTTGCATATAAGTTTTAATTGTTTCTAACAAACTCGTTGAAACTTTTATATTTGAAAATGAACAGGGCATACGGTTTTTGTGACTGTATGCCCTGTTGTGTGTTTCTTATTGATTCACCTTCCGTTTCCTATTGATTTACCCTGCGTTTTCTATTGATTCACCTTGTGATTCAATACCTTTTACACTGTCAATCAATATCTCTTGCTTTTTATGAGGTTATCTCTTATCACTCAAGAGGTTATCTTTTGCCTCTATAACTTGTATAAATCTTTTGGGGGTTGAAAGACTTCTTTGACTTCTTGCGACGGAAGATGTTGTGGAACTTGTACTTTGGACGTACCTTCAGATGCTGCTCTTCGTCGGTCTGGGTGTAGGTGAAGTGGATGATGAGGTCGGCGAGGATCTTGGGGATTCTTAGTTGTCCGGTGGCTGTGCTGCCGTCGCTGGTGATGGTTGTCTCTATGGTTCGGGTATGGAAGATGCCGTATCGGGGATTGTGAATGAGTGCTTGTATCTGACCTTGTGGCAGACGTCCATTGGGCAAAGCGGTGGCGGGACGTGGCGCTTTGCTGCTGGTGTTGAAGTTGAAATCGATGTGGGCGTCTATGGGTTTGAGGTGCTTTATATTGAGGAGTTTGCCTAATTCGAGTGCTGGGGACTGGACGTAGCCAGTCATGAAATGGGTGTTTTCGTTGAGTGTGAAGTCTGTCAGGAGGTTGCCGTAGTCTGTGTTCAGAGTTCCTTGTATGTTCTCTTGCTTGTGTAGCAGTTCTACATTGCCAAGGAAGCGTATGTCGCCGATGGTCTCCAACTGTCGCAGCAGCTTCAGGCGGACCGTCTTGGCGAAGTGCATCACGAGTTGAAGGAGCGTAGCATTGTCGGCGTGGAGATCTACATCGCGGAAGGCGAAGGTCATGTCCTGATGCTTACCCGTCATTCCACATAATGCGCCGTAGGCTAACAGGTTTACGGCTCCGTTAGGTGTGCTGACCATGACATTGTCGATGATCAGACTGTCAAGTCCTCCTCTGATGGTGGCTTCGAGGTCGAGAGGGGTGGAGAAATGGCAGAGTGCGGGGGCGAAGGGCTGGGCAATGTCCTGGAGAACCACGTGTGCCTTTAGCACTAACGGGGAAAGGAGGTGCTGCTTCTTGAGGTCAACGTTGAGCAGGTCGGTGGTGAACGATGAGTGAGGCATCTTTATGCAGAGATTGTCGAGATGGAATCGGTCTTTGCCTATCAGGGCCTGGGCGTGTATGTCGTTGAGCGTCAGTCCGCTGACATTATCTCTGAGACTCATCTGCTTGAGGTCGATGGCGTAGGTGTCAGGAGCGATGTTCTTGAATGCGGCCTGTAGGCTGATGTCAGCATCTATGTGGTTGGCATCAAACCTGCCACGCTTCATATTGCCGACGTTCTTTACCGGTTTATCCACCACGTCCCACTTGAGACGCATGTCGCAGATCGCAACCTCCTCAAGGTTGACCTGCAGGTCAAGGCGATGCTTTTTCTTCTTGTCGGTCTTGCGCTTGCCAGATGCCTGAGAGAGATTGCTGACGGACTGAATGAGGTGGCTGAAGTTTGAACCAAGAGAGTCCTTGCTTAGCTGCACCTGTACGCCATGTAGCCCGACATGAGTTACGTGGATGATGTTGCGAAGGAGCTGCTGAGTGTTGAACGTAGTGTGTAGCGTGTCGAGTCTGAACATGGTGTGGTTCTGACGGTCCTTTATGCGCAACCCGTAGAGACTTGCCTCGCCCCCGAAGTAGTTGACATTGATGCTATCAGCATCCACGTCGGCATTCATCTTCTCCCTGAGCAGAGCGATGCTTTCCTTCAGAATCCACTGCTGGGCGTTGTGAGAGAATCGGAACCAAACGTCCTGACGGTCATCGGTTTGCACATACTTGACGTCTATCGCCATGTTCTTGTCCATGCCCGGCAGCCATAGCTGACCAGAGGCTGTGCTGCCATCGCTGTACACGTCAAGGTTAACCTCCGGCACGGTGAGCATGTCATAGTTTGCGTCGTACACCTTAGCCCTTATCCTACCCATAGGGAGGCGGCCGTCGGGCAACGCCGTGGCAGGGCGCGGGGACTTCCTGCTGATATTCAGATCGAAGTCGATGCGACACTTCACCGGTCCCAGTTTCGGTATGTTCATCAGCTTACCCATCTCCACACTTTGCGTGGTCAGATATCCCGTCATGTATTTTGTGTTGTCGTCGAGAGTGAAGCGCGTATTGATATTGCCATACTGCGTTGACAGTTTGCCGGCTATCACCTCTTTCCTGTATAGTACATCCAGCGATCCCTCGAAGCGAATGTCGCCCACGGCACGCATCTGTCGTAGCATCTTCAGTCGCATGGTCTTGGCAAAATGCATAACCAGTTGCTCCTTCATGTTATGCGTAGCGCGCAGGTCTATGTCGCGGAACTGCAGGTTAAGCATCTCTTTCCTGCCAAAGAGTCCATCCATACATCCTCGCGCAGTAAGCGTAAGGCGCTTGTCGGGCGTCTGAATCGTGATGTCATTGAGGTTGAGGGCATGCAGGGGTCCGCTGACATGGGTGGTCAGTTGCAGAGGAGTTCGGAAGTAGAAGAGCACCGGCGAGAATGGTTTGCTGATGTCCTCCAGCATGACGTCGGCAGCAAGAGCGAACGGCGTTGGTATCTCTTTCTTCTTCAGGTCGATGGTGAACGAATCCATCTTCACCCTGGTGTTTTGCATCTTCAGCATGAAGTCAGACACCTTCACCTTCTCTTTGTCCACCAGAGTCTTGAGTTTCAGCTGATTGACTTGTAACCCTCCAGCACGGTCATAGAACTTAACATCGTCGATACTGATGTCGTACGTGTCGCGCCTTGGTTGTGTCACGCATGCGTTAAGATTGAGCATGGCATCGACATGGTTTGCATCGAAGGCACCACGCTTCGGGTTGACGAGGTTCTTGCGTGGCTTATGTCGCACGTCCCACTTGACGTGTAGCATCTGAACGTTAACGCGTTTGACGTCAAGCGTGAGTTCCATCTTCTGCTTTGGAGTGTTGATGGGAGTATCAGACTTTTTCCTGAATGCATCGATGATGAACTGGAAGTTGGACGAAAGAGAGTCCTTCCATAGTCGTGCATCAGCGTTTATGATTTCAGCATCAGTGATCCGCACCCGATGATCGAACAGTTCGGATGGTGCGATGCCGGCGTGCAGTTCTTTGACGTGTAGCAACAGCGAGTCTTCCCGGTCGTTGATGCCGAGTCCATATAGTCGCACCTGTCCCTTAAGAACCTCTACACTGATGCTGTCTGCCGATACCTTAGTCTGGAGTTTCTCCTGCAACAGTTCGATGCCTTTGCCCAGTAGCATCTGCTGTGCGCTATGCGTCTGTAGCCATAATGATAAGGCCATTATCATCGTAATGACTGTAGCGAGTGCTGCAGCCATCACGATGGCAATGGTCTTAACTATCTTTGGCATTGAGAGAATATTAAGAAATTAAGAGATTAAGAGATTAAGAAATTAAGAGATTAAGAGATTAAGGGATTTTTTCACTTTTCACTTACTTTAATTAGAGGTTAGGATTCCCCTATTGATAAATTAACGTGTAGAGGGTGTCTTCGGCGAAGATTTCCTTGGCAGCTTCCTGCAGTTCTTGTGCTGTGAGGAGGCGTATGTTGTCGCAGAGAGCTTCTACGTTTTTCTCCCAACCGTAGTGCAGGAACGACTTGGCAAAGTCAAGGGCAAAGCCTTCCTTTGAGTCGCATGCCAGGGCTATCTGACCAATGAGCTGATTCTTTGCCTGTGTGAGTTGGCGAGGAGTCAAAGGTTTCTGCATCAGGCGGTCGAGTTCGCGGCGTATGAGTCGCTGACAACGCTTCACGTCATGACTGTCGCAACCAAAGTAAATGCACCAGAGCCCTGTGTCAGCGTAGGAGGTCATGCTGCTCTCTACGGTATAGACGAGTCCATTGCGTTCCCTCAGGGACATGTTGAGGCGTGAGGACATGGCTGGTCCGCCAAGGATGTTGTTGAGCAGATAGAGGGCAAGGCGGCGTGGGTGGTTGATGTCGTAGGCACGACGGCCTATGACAACATGAGCCTGATGGGTGCCGAGGTGACGGACGAGAAGGCCCCCCCATCCTCCTGTAGGGGGAGTTTGTCTTGATTCTTTTACCTCCCCTTGCCCCTCCGAGGGAAGGGTGTATGCTGTTGTTGCCCCTTCGGGGGGGGACAGGTTTTTTATTACTTTCTTAAAATCAACGTCACCGTAGATGAAGAAGATGGCGTTGTCGGGGCGGTAGTGTTTTTGTGTGAAGCGGCGTACGTCAGTGGGGGTGAAGCGGCGAACCTGCTCAGATGTTCCGAGGATATTGTGACCGAGAGGATGTCCGTTGAAGATGATGTTTTCGAAATCGTCGAAGATGAGTTCTGCTGGCGAATCGTTGTATGACTCAATCTCGTCGCATACCACCTCCTTCTCTTTCTCAATCTCGTGGTCAGGATAGACAGAATGGAAGACCATGTCATTGAGAATATCGATGGCACGGGCAACGTGCTGACGCTGAATGGCAGCATAATAGACTGTCGATTCCTTGTTGGTATATGCGTTAAGTTCTCCACCCACACTCTCCAAAGTCTGAATGACCTGCCACGCCTTGCGCCGCTGAGTTCCCTTGAACGAAGCATGCTCGCAGAAGTGTGCCAGTCCCTCTTCGCCAGGCAGTTCGTCGCGAGTGCCTGCCTTTATCGCGAAGCCACAATAGACCACCTGTCCGGCTACGTGTCGGTGTATGATGCGGAGTCCGTTGGGTAGGGTATGTGTATTGTAATTAGAGTTCATTGATGAAGATGATGAGGATTAGGAATGGTATAACCCATTTGAAGAGGAAATACAGGATGTTGACCAGCGGACCAAGATTCAGCGTGCCATTGTTTGTAAGCATCGCCTCGACGTTTCGCTTGCCAACCTTTCGCATGAGCATGCAGAGGAATATGCCACCGATAGGCATTGCAAACTTAGCCACGAAGAAATCGAAGAGGTCGAAGAATCCCATGCCGAAGAGCGTGATGTCGCTCCATTTGCCAAACGACAGCGAGCATGCCGATCCTGCTATTACAGTAAATGCGCCCAATGCCACGGCAGCCTTCCATCTTGCTATCTGCATCTTCTCGCTGACGAAGGCAGTCGTAATCTCAAGCATGGAGATGCTCGACGTGAGGGCTGCCATTGCGAGCAGCAGATAGAACAGCAGCGTTACGATGTAACAGAGCCATGGTATGCTGCCGAAGGCTTGTTGGAACACGTTTGGCAGGGTTATGAACACCAGCGATGGTCCTGCGTCTGGGTTTACGCCGACAGAGAGGGCGGCAGGGAAGATGATGATGCCGGCGAGGATTGCCACAGCAGTATCGATAAGGGCAACATAGAACGAGTCCTTGACGATGTTTACGTCAGAAGAGAAGTAAGAGGCGTAGGTCATAAGACAGCCAATGCCGATGCTGAGTGTGAAGAACGCCTGCCCCATGGCATCGAGGGTGACGCTGAAACTGATCTTGGAGAAGTCAGGTACGAACAGGAACTCCAGTCCCTTCGCTGCTCCAGGGAGTGTCAGCGAGCAGATGCCTAACACGATGAGGATGATGAAGAGCAGGGGCATCATAAGCTTTGCGCCACGCTCAATGCCTTTCTGTACACCCATGATGACGATGCCTGTGGTGATGATGACAAAGGCCGTGAGCAGCATGATGGGGTGTACAGTGTCGGAAGAGAATGCGGCAAAGTCGGCAGCAAACTGTTCTGCGCTTTTGCCGACAAGTTCGTTGGCGCCAGCAGACAGCGTGTATTCGAGTGTCCATCCTGCTACGACGCTGTAGTAGCTGAACACAAAGAATCCGGCAACGACTCCTAATGCTCCTGCAAACTGCCACAGCCTTCCGAATGGTGTCTTCTTGCTGAGGCGAGGTGTTGTCACATCGTCCATCGTGAGTTGTCCCTTTGACAGGCGGGTATAGGTGTCATAGACATTAGCGCGAGAGGCGCGTCCTGTTGCTACTTCGGCAATGAGCACTGGCAATGCTATGACGGCGATGCAGAGGATATAGATAAGTATGAAGGCAGCGCCGCCGTTTGCTCCTGTGGTACAGGGGAAACGCCAGATGTTGCCGAGTCCGACTGCTGATCCTGCTGCTGCGAGTATGGCTCCGAGTCGGGAGTGGAAGTTTGCGCGTTGGTTCATCGTTTTTTGAATTAGGAGTTAGGAATTAGGAGTTAGGGGTTATATAGCTCCAAATTGCTCGGTACGGTGTATCACTCGAACTGATAACTAATAACTAATAACTGGAAATTGATAGACAATGTAGTCAGAGCCTTTGTCTGGTGGGAAATTGGTGAGGTTTCCATTTCTTGTGACGAAAGACACAATGCCCTTGTATAGGTTGTTGATGCCAAGCGTCACCCAATCTTCGTAGATGTTGATGTGATGAACGCGGCGTGCATCATACTTTAACAGTCGTTTGATGTCGTTGGTAGGAATGCCGTCAATGAGTACGAGTGCCTTCCAAGCGCTGTAGCCTTCTGCTTCGGAGAAGACAAAAAGTTCCATCTCGCCGTTCTTTTCTGCCACTTGCACAAAGTTGACATACTCTACGAAGGTGTCCTTGATAGTACGGAACTGTCGGTATTCGTCGAGGTTGTAGTGAATGAATGGCTTACAAGTGAAGATGTCATCTGAATAAGGTAACGGCATCACAGTGTCACGTTGCTCCAGGGCAGTCTGCTGCATTGCGATGCTGCGCTGCTCAACCTCGCTACGGTTGTAGTTGAACTGCAGCATCGGTAACGACTCTGGTATGTAGCCAGAATAAGGTGATGCGACTTGCACCTCAAGTGGTTTTGCATCACGGTCATAGGCAGAGACAACTATCTGGTGCTTGCCATGCAAACCGTAAGTGTAGAAGGCCAGTGTCGTATCGTTGAGCTGCTGTCCTCCGAAGACATGCACTTCCTTTCCTACCACGCTAAGCACCGAAATTACGTCCTGCGCTGGTTTCTTCAAGTGTGCGATGATGGTGTGACCTGTTGTTTCGGACGATAAAGCAGCATCTGTCTTTATTGCATTCTGTTGCTTCGCTGCTTTAGGAGAATCTGCAATAGTGGCAGACGTGGTGTTAGCCTCATTCCATACTATTCTGTCGTCGATAGAAGAATGCAGCGTATTGATGAGTGCAACGTTCTGACAGACGGGTGCGGTCATACGCGTATAGACAGCGAGGCGATAGTAACCGCTGGTGAGAGCCTGAGGAATGATAAGCCTTGCCGACGCCTTGCCTTCAGAGATTACGGCAAGTGTGCCTGCCTTCACCCCTTTGGTGTCCGACAGTTCTATGTAAGCGACTCTTGATGTCTTGTCGTCAAGGTCTATGCTGAGGTTTATTGCCTCGCCTGTAACGTACCATTGTTTATCTGTGGTGACGTTACCTGCCAAGGCAAAGAGATGTGCTAACAGCAGTAGTGATGTTAATATGATGTGTCTCATTATCAGTATTTCATTACATGTTTCAACTTTTTGCAAGTTCTACTTGCTACTGTTTCTGGGAGTTAATGCTTATTTGTCTGTAGGCCAGAAAGAAGGGCGGTACGTTGTGGCACCGAGGCGTGATACGTCAAGGCAACCGAATGTTGTCCAGCCTCTGTCAACGGAGCCGTTAGGATCTTCCGCATACATAAACAGATAGAATCCCTGCGCAAAAAGCTTTTCATCGCCAGGATAGTCACTGTCGCTTGAGTAGTAAGCCTTACAGTGGAGATCCAGATCAGTATTCACATCGTTGCGATCTATGAACAAACGCTGAGTCTGGTAACCAGCAGAACAACCTACATAGCCAATTGCACGGCGAGACGATGTCGTGCAATGGATATTGGAAGGCAGGACAGAAGGTTGTGGAGTGAACAATCCTCCCATTTCCTGACTGATGCGGCGTCGCTCGTTCTCGTATTCATATTCCTCCTTTGAGATAGAGCGCTGTTTTACCAGTGTACTGTAGAGTACCTGGAGGCGACGGTTGTCCGTAGGGATATTGTAGAGGTTGTACTTAACGATTTGATTGTTGTTGTAATAAGCCGACGATGAGGCAATGATGTCGCGGCTGACTGCGCTGCACCATCCATGACTCATAAACTCATGCTCAAGTGGTTCGCCTTTGTGCGTTATAGGGTTCCATTGTACGTTAGACTTAAAACTCGCCTGCACCTCCCATGTCTCCTCGTAAGTCCATCGGTAGTATTGCGTCTCCTTTGGATTCTTTGGAACACTCGTTGTCAACAGTATGTTGATAGGGCGGTGCTTGTCAGGCTGATCGAACTCCACCTTTTCTATTGGTGTGCTTGGGAAAGGTTTCTGTGGAACGCTCTGATAAATATCGTCTTCCCATTCAATCTGCAGACTGTATTCTGCCTCAGGGTTGAGAACAGGTACGCTAACTCGGTATGACCTATCGGCTGCCTGTGGCACATTGAGATTCAAACCGTCGCTACCGATGATGGTAAGCCTGGCATTGATATGGTTGCTATGATACTCTTCAGCACTCAAAGCCTGAGATTTGCTCAGGTAGAACTGGCATGTCTCGCCTGAGATTATCGTGCCTTCAACCACAAGAAGATTGATGTCGTCGTCTGGAAGCACGGCGTCATATTCCTCAATGCACGACTGGAGCGATAGCAGCGTGAGGCAGATGATGGTGATATATCTTGTAATAGATGTTCTCATACTTAGAATCTTATGTTAAGTGCGACATACGGAATGGCAGTGCCGAAGACAGAAAGTTTGCAGCCTTTAATCTCGCCATCTTCCACGGTATAATAAATGGAATATGCGTTCTTGCGGGCAAAGACATTATAAACGCCGATGGAGAACGACGTGTGAAGCAATGCCGTGAGCTTATGGGTTGGCTCAATATTGAACGCTGCGTCACATCGCATGTAGTCAGGCAGACGGTATCCATTACGCTTTGTGTAGTAAGGCTGGTATGACTGAGTAGAACGGTCATAGTATTTGCCAGCTGGCACTGTAGTCGGGCGACCTGTAGAGTAATCGAAATTGCCGGAGAATGAGTAACGTTCGGTAAACTTGTAATTGAGGACTGCCTTCAGTTCGTGAGGGCGATCGTATTCAGTTGGGAACCATTCGCCATCATTAACAGGCAGCGCCACGCGCTTATCGTCTTGGCGGATGAATGTGCGTGAGTAGCAATAGCTTATCCATCCGTTCAGTCGGCCGTTAGGTTTCTTCACCTGTAGCTCTACGCCAGTGGCATATCCCTTTGTTGGGATAACGTCCGTCTCAAGGGCATGGTTCATCAGCAGGATGGCAGAATTGCGATAGTTAAGATAGTCACTCATGCGCTTATAGTAACCCTCAATGGAAGCTTCGTACTTCTTGTCGTCTGTCTGTCCGTAGAGTCCGGTAGCGAGTTGCCAGCCTTTCTGAGGCTTGATGTTGTTGTCGGAGAGTTTCCAAATGTCCGTAGGCGACATGACACTGGTGTTTGACACCTTGTGAATGTTCTGCGACATGGTGTTGAAACCACCTTTTATTGACAGGTTGTCTGTCAGGGCGTAGCGAGCCGAGAGACGTATCTCTGGGTAGAAGTATGACTTCGTTATCCCTGTCATCTCGCTTGACTCTATGCGATTGGCATCTGTCGGTAACTGATCAGCAGGATAAATGTTGACCATTCGTGGGCCAAGGACATTGAACATAGACAGGCGCAGACCGCCTGAAACTGTCATGCGCTCGTTCATGTGCCATTCATCGTCGATATAAACGGCAGACTCCATAGCACGGTCTTTCTGCAGTTCGTCAAACTGAATGGTGGACAATGCCCCCATCGGAGCATAGCGTCCTGGCATGACGTCATAGTGCTGAGCCGAAAGACCGTAGGTCATTGTGTGTCCTTCTGCAGGACGATGGCGGAAATGGAGTTTGCCCCACAACTGGTTAATGGCAAAAGAGAGACGGGCAGACATAGAAGGAATCTCCATGTTCTCATCGTTGTAATAGTCGTAATGGTCTTGACCACCACTGATAGTCATCGTGAGATGCTCGCCGAGGATAGAGCGCCATTCGGCTGATAAGTTACGGTTGGTGTAGCCGTACTTATTGTCCGATGTGAACGAGAAACGGTCGTTGCTGAAGTAAGCGTATATCTTCAGGCGGTGATAATCGTTCAGCTTCCATGTCAAGACACCACCGAGGTCATAGAAGTTGGCAGTGCCGTCCTTGTAACCAGACTTCTTAGGAAGAAGCTTCAGCATCCAGTCAGAATAGGTAGTGCGACCGTTAACGAGCAGCGACAGATGATTCTTAACGATTGGTACCTCAAGATTGAGTTTGCTTGTAAGGGCACCAATGCTCACAGAACCACTGAATTGCTTCATGCTTGCCTCTTTTGATGTTACGTTAAGGACAGAAGAGATGCGGCCGCCATACTGGGATGGTATGCTGCTCTTGAAGAGTTCTACGTCCTCAACCATATCGGAGTTGAACGAAGTGAACAGTCCGAAGAGGTGAGATGGGTTATATACAGTGCCGCCATTGAAGAGAATGAGGTTCTGATCGGTAGCTCCGCCGCGGACGTTATATCCGCTTGATGCCTCGCCGACGGTCTTTACGCCAGGCAGAGCGAGTACAATCTTCATGATGTCAACCTCGCCAAGTGCCGACGGAATGTTTTTCAACAGCTGAGGCTTGAACTTCTCTGATCCCATCGTTGCACTCTTTACGGCAGACTGACGACCAGCCACGACGACAATCTCTGCCAATTCATGGTCGTCAGAGATACTCTGTTTCGCCTTCTCTACACCAGGAACGACATAGGCCTTCGACTCAACATACTCGCCTTCTCGTGCTTTTGACTCAAAGGCGGGAACGTCAACGGCAGGGATGCCAGTAACTATTGTTGGCAGGGATGGCTGACGGAGATCCGTCAGGAGCGTTGTCGTTGATGTAGTCTCTGTGTTCGTTTTGAAGGCCTGCAGTGCTTGTTGAGGAATGCTCTTGGCAACTATGGCGAGATCATTGGCTCTGGTTTCTTCGCTGAAACTGAGATGCTGCTGCTTTACGAGACTCTTGATTGCCTTCTTCTGCGTGGGAAACAACTTGGTGAAACTGCTTGCGTTCTTCACGCGAGAAGTGCTTCCGTCAGGCAGTACCAGCACATAGTGCAGCTTTTTCTCAACACGTTTGAGACTCTTGTTGTCAAAGATCATCTCACCATCAAGAACCTTATAGCTATGCTTCTGGAGTTGTATGCCATTGCCCTCGTACAGGAGTTGTGAGAACTTGCTTGCATCTTCACCGTCATGGATGTATCGGATGCCGTTGATCTCAAACCAGTCTATCTGCCTGTAGTCGGGTATTACGCAAATGTTTTTCACTGGTGTTAGCACTACGAGTTGGTTCTTCAGTTCATCGTAGCGTAACATTACATTATTATATACGATGCCATCGTATGAAACAGTGCCCGGAACGAACTTGCTGTCTTCGCCGAGATAGGGGTTCATTGAGTACAGTTTCAGTGCATATGGCAATTCGATGCGACCCACATAGAGCCGCATGAATTCCTGTTTGTCGTCAGCACCGCTGCTGGTAACTGCTGAAGAATCAGCAGGAACGGGAACGGCGATGGGTGGTGCTGGCGTTGCGAATGACGAAACGATGCCTGCCAACAGCATTAGTGCTATGGCAGACATGGTCTTGTTATTTCTTGATTTCATCAATGAGTCGTTTTGCATTTCCCCACTTGTCCATGAGGAACATCATGTAGCGAATGTCAACGCAGATGCATCGTGCGAGTGTGCTGTCGAAATAGATATCGCCCGAGAGGGAGTCCCAGTTGCCGTCGAAGGCAAGTCCGAGGAGTCGGTTGTTGCCATCGAAGACAGGGGAACCGGAGTTACCGCCAGTGATGTCGTTGTTGGTAAGGAAGCAGAGATTCATTGTCCCTGTCGTAGGATCGGTATATTGACCGAAGTCCTTTGAAGAGAACAGCTGCTTCATGACAGGCTCAACGGAGTATTCGAAGTTGTAGTTCTTGCCAGCAGTCTCCTCATCGCCCAGCAGCATCTTGCGATACATGGACTCCGGACTGGTGTAATAGCCAGAAGGGTTGCCGTTGAGGAGATATCCACCCACCTGTCCGTAGGACATACGGAGAGTGAAGTTAGCGTCGCTATAGTGAGGCATGTCCATCTCCATGCGAATCTTGGCGTCGCAGAGAAGACGCTCCTGCTCAGAGATAAGGTCGCTGATGGAGTCAAGACCCTCGGTGATGTCCTGCATGGTAGCGAGAAGATCCTGTCCCATGTTCACCGCCAGGTCGGCAGAGATCTGCTTTGCCACCTTCTTCTTGTTGAAATAGACTGGCTGTGAAGACATAAGAACAGAAGCATAGAGAGCATCTACATAACGCTCATAGCCCATGCGGTCTATGACCTGATAGAATTCTGGCAGATACTTTGCTGGCACCTGAGTGCGGTAGTTCTTGAGCAGTGCGACGAGGATTTCCTTCTCAGTGTCAAGGTCCCACTCCTCTGAGTTGTCGCGGAACTGGTTGTACTGCTTCTTTTTGTTGTCCTTTGGTCCATAGACAGGAGCACCCATGGCGAAGCGCATTGCGCGGCTTACGATCTCGTTTGTTCTGCCGAAAGACTCACGGAAGATGGTCATAGCGGTGTTCTTCTCTTTGACAGCGTCATAGGCTTTGCCGAGACGGTCAATGTCGAGTTTGCCCTTGAGGTAGCCAGTAGAGTCCTGATACTGACGTATGAGGCGCTCGTGCTGCTGCTTGATGCCGATGATACCGATGGAGTCGATGCACTTGTTCATGCCGAGAGCGTTCTTCCAGTAGTTTGCCGAGTTGGCATACTTAGAGTCGTACTTGATGCGGACAGCCTCGTCGGCACGCATGTGGCGGAGCATAACCTCCTGGCGAACGGTGCGAACCTGATAGCGAGGAGCATTGACAGCGTCGCGCATCAGCTTGATGCCGAAGGACGAAAGATAGCGCTCGGTAGAGCCAGGATAGCCCATCGTCATGGCGAAGTCGCCCTCCTTGTATCCCTGGTCAGAGACCTTTGCCCACACCTCAGGGTGGTAAGGCACGTTGTCCTTGCTGTAAGGTGCTGGTCCTCCGGTCTTAGGGTCGCAGTAGATGCGGAAGACGGAGAAGTCGCAGGTCTGTCGTGGCCACATCCAGTTGTCAGTCTCGCCGCCGAACTTACCCATAGACTTAGGTATGGTGAAGACGAGTCGCACGTCGTTGAAGTCGCGATAGGTGGTGAGATAGAACTTGTTGCCCTCGTAGAAAGGTTTCAGTTCTACGCGAAGAGTGCTGTCGGTAGCGTTTGCCTTCTTCTGCTCAGCAGACTCAAGCGAGTCGATGATGGCAGCCTGGCGTGAGTTGTCGAGCGAGTAGAAGCCAGTCTTCAGCACCTCGTCGGTATAGTCGCGCTGTGAGACCATGAACGAGACGAAGAGTCTTTCGTTAGGAAGTTCCTCCTCGTAAGACTGCGAGACGAAACCGTTGAGCATGTAGTCATGTTCCACGGTAGAGTGTGAGCGGATGGCCTCGAAACCGCAATGGTGGTTGGTGAACACCAGTCCGTCTGGCGAAACGACTACGCCGGAGCAGAATCCACCAAAGTTTACTACAGCCTTTACGATAGCATCGTCATCGTTGTAGAGTTTGTTGTAAGGCAGATGATAGCCCTCCTGCTGCATGGTGGCATAGACAGCCTGTGGCAGATTGGAGAGAGTCCACATGCCTTCGTCGGCATGTACCGAGTTTGTTAAGAGCGTAACAGCGAGTGCTACGAGAGTAATTAGTTTCTTCATTGTTATATTTTATTACTTGATTATTCGTAAATCGGTGTCCTTGAGTGTTATGATAGGACGCAGGATGTGTTCGCCCATCTTGCCAATGTTGCGGCGAAGGGTGTGCAGCTCAGTGATTTTCTCCTGATGGACACGCTCCTGTTCTGGGGTGAGAGGCATGGCGAGACCTTCTTGTTCAAGCAACATACGGCTCTTACCCTCTACTACCAGTTCGAGGTAGAGCTGCATGAAGCAGACTATGTCGAAGAATACTTCAGCGTCAAACTGTTTGCGGATGCTGATGAGATACTGTCCTGCCTTGGTCTCGCTGAGCTGTCCTTGCTTGATAGCCGACAGCAGCTTTATGTCATACGAGATGGAATGATCCATCCATTGGTATATTCTTCGTTCGTTATAGTTGCTGATGCCGATGAACAGGAACAGGAATATGATGACCGTAAGAGCCAGCTGTATGAATTCAGGCAGCAGATGTTGGTTATATATATAATGTATTGCGACAGGGATGATGATGCCGATGACTCCCTTTGTCTTGCTGAGAAGTATGATGACTGCGAAGATGGCGGTGCATCCGATGTGGAGCATGGCTGTGGCGATGCCTCTGAACATGGCGGTGCCGAAGAGCATGTCGGGGTTGAGATAGAGGTAGATGCTGTTCTCGAGTAATGCGAATCCAGCGCCTATTGCTGCTCCATAGACCATTGCCTCTGCAAAGAACACGATGCGTTTGCGTGCGATGAGCACCATGACGAACACAGCCTTCAGTACCTCTTCAATCAATGGCATCCATGATGTGATGTCGTTGTGCCATGCCATAATTGCTGCCATGGCGCATGATAGTGCTCCGCAGGCAAGGCATGATGCCAGCACAATCCATCTGATCAGCCTGAATCCGTCAAGGAGTTTCAGGATAATCAGATAGACGATGATGGGGAAAAGGCTTGTCATTTACTATTTAGCTATTTACAATTTACTATTTAGCCATTTACAATTTACTATTTAGCTATTTACAATTTACTATTTAGCTTTGATAGGTTATAAGGTTTTAGGTCGCTTCGCTTTTAGGTTTTAGGTTTATATGCAAAGGTAATAAACCTCAAACCTCAAACCTAATAACCTGCAACCTCAAACCTGCAACCTCATTATTTTCCGCTTACGAGCATCTGCTCACATTGCTGCATGACAGACGCATGCAACTCCTGGCTCTCGATTTTGCGACCGCTGAGCTGCGACAAGATGCGAATGATGTTCTCATCCTTAGTCTCTTTCTTGCAAGTCTCAATAGCCTTGTCTATTGATGCAGAGATGGTAGGCATCTTGGCGTCGTTGCTTGCCAATGAGTTCTTCCAATACTTGATGGCAGACTCGTCGTTGTTTAGCACAGCATCCTCAGCACAATAGTCCATCCAGAGCGAGAAAGCCTTCTGCACCTTTGCGTCCTCAGACTCCTCAAGATACGCAGCGAAGAGGTCAATATTCTCACGGCAGGCATCGAGTTTGTTGTCGAGAATGATGTAAGACATCAGTGCTTTGTTGCAGATGTCCTCGTAGTCATCGACCTTTTCGCCAGCAATGAGCTTGCCAGTAGCATTGAAATAAGCCTGCTCAGCCGCTTTGGCGTTGTCCACTTTCTTCTTCAACGAGAGCATAGCCTTATTGGCACTTGCCAGCACCTTTACGTCCTTGGTTGCGTCAAGGCTTGCATTGATGATGCCATCGATGTCGGATATCTTTGAGCTGAGGATAATGGCAGAGAGCACAGCCTTCTGCTGGAGCAGAGTATCTGTCTTCAGCGCTTCCTGCAAAGCCTGGAGATCTGGATCGTCATCGTTGTCGGTAATTGCCTTACCTATATTTCCACTAAGTTTGTTTTCTTCTGTCTGTGGCAGTCCTATGTAAGCACCACCGATGTAACCTACTGCGAGAAGTGCTACCGCACCTACTATCGCAACTGAATTCTTAATCTTCATAGTTTTGTTATTTAGTTGTTTGGTTGTTTTGTTATGTTCAGAACGATACCGAGAAACTGCCACCGAGAGTGAGGAAGTTCATGAACTTGCTGGCGTGACCAGTAACCGTTCGGTTGATGTTGTTCCACAAATCAGAGTACCTGTCCATAAAGGCAGACTCTGAGATGATCTTCTTTGTCTCGTCAGAGAAGTAGTTTCCGGTGTATGTATATTTGTTCTTTGCCGAGTCAAAGTCAAGGAATACCTTCCATGCAAAGTTTGACTTGTAATGCCAGGTGGCACTGATGCCCGCCACGTAGTTGAAGGAATTGTTTCCCTGCACCCTCATTATGTCATACTCCTCTGTCTCGTTGTCCAGCACGAAGTTGTAGTTTTGTGTGACACCGGGCATGAGAATGTCGTTGGACATGAACTCATTGCCTTCGCCATCCACGAACCAATAGATAGGAATCTGTGCTCCGTTTGGGTGCGAAAGCATGTATTCGGCAAGCATAGGATTACCGTTTCGCGCCTTGTACCTGATGCCATCGCTGAGTCGTGCACCTGCAAGCAGCTTCATGCCGAGCGAGAAATACTTGCCCAAAGGCAGGTTTCCATATACGCCAACATCAAGAGACGAGTCGGTGAAGTTGTTGTCTTCGATGTAGATGTTATAGATCCCCGGCAACTGCTGCTCCTTGCCTTGGCTGTCGATGTAGGTGTATTTGCTCAGGGCGTTGTTGATGTCCATGATTTCATCCTTATTTTTCTCCGTCAGGTTCAGACCTTTACCAGGAGTCGTTGTAATACGGAGCATACCGCCAACGCCTAAGTATCTGTTGAAGAAATATGCTCCTTCGACACCGAACGACGTGCTTGTGCCAAGGTCGATGAAGTCGTTTGGTATGTCCTGTTCGGCATATTCAAACTCTATCTTGCCAGGACGCAGTCCCACACCCATCTGTACATCGAAGAACGAAGGATGCTCCATGTTGCGGATGTTGTCGCTCTCCAGATGCTGTATGCCACGGTTTCCCATCATGATGTCGCCAATGAAGTAGCCCAATTCTGTTGACATGATGCCGATGCCGGCACCTGCCATGACATCAGAGATCCAGTGACGATTGTTCAAAACACGCATAACGCCAGTGGCAGTCGCTACGGCATAGCCTCCGACAGAGTACCATGGCGAGCGCGTCAGACCATATTCCTTATGCAGGACGGTAGCTGCTACGAATGCCGTTGCCGTATGTCCGGAAGGGAAAGAGTTGCGGGTGGAGTTGTCAGGGCGCATCTCTTTTACCGAGTATTTTGTCGCATTGACAGCCGTTGCCATAACGGCGTTGGAGAGAATGGTAGAGACCACAAACCTCGGCCAGTCCGATCGTCCCTTCACACCTGCCAGTTTCAGTCCGCCGGCAAGCATGTATGGGGCAAACTGTGTATAGTTGTCGATGCTCGTCTTGAAATGACTCTCGAAGTCGAAACGTGCAGAACGGAACGCCTTCTTCTTGTCCTTGATGATGAAAGACGAGAAAAACAGTGGCAATCCGGCATAAGACACGTCGCGCTTCCAATTGTAGTACGGCTTGCTGGTGCCAAAGTCTATGCACTTTTCGCCAAGCCATGTGCGGTAATATGCTGGCTCCTCAGCCCCCAATAGAGAGGGAGAGGATGTGCATTCTTCTGCTATTGCATCCATCGCACAGCTGTCTGTTGACTGCGTCTGCACTTCTTGCAGAACGTCAATCTCGTCTGCCACAGCAGACAATGGTAACGACAGGGCGGCTACAATCAAGATTTTCTTCACTTCAGAATCTCCTTTAATCCTTCCATATAGGTATGGTTGGACGGGTTGATAACCTCAAAATAGGCGGATTCATCGAACAGATCGCGGGCGATGAGAGCCTTAAGCTGGAGCGAGAGATATGGCATTGTGGTCTTCATCTCGTCCTCGTCCTTAGGTTCTATCTTCTGCTTCTTGCCTTCTTCCACTATGGCGTCGGTAAGTTCCTTTGGCACAATGAAGTTCTCCTTGAAGTCGCTCAGCGTCTTAAACTTCTTCAACTGCTTGCGCGACTTGTCAAAGTAGCGGAGCGTCTGGGTAACGACGATGCTCTTTGCCACAAGGCTGCGGTGGTACTTTGTGTACTGGAGCGTGTCCAGAGGAACAAAGACGTCAGGCATGATGGCACCTCCGCCATAGACCGTACGGTGCTCGTGGAGAGTCTCATACTTAAGAGAATCGGCGAAATGGATAGAGTCACGGCATGTCAGTTCGCCATGTTTCAGACGCTGTTCGAAGTCCATGTCGTAGTCCTTCTTATCGCCTGGCTTGTAAGGTTTCTGTATGCAACGGCCCGTTGGAGTATAGTAGTGAGCCACGGTCAGACGGATCATCGAGCCGTCTGGCATGTCTATAGGGCGCTGAACGAGGCCCTTGCCGAAGGTTCTGCGTCCGACTATGATGCCGCGGTCATGGTCCTGCATGGCACCAGAGACGATTTCGGCAGCCGAAGCAGTATATTCATTGACCAGGATAACGAGTTTTCCGTCCTTCATTGTGCCGTTGCCCTGAGCGCGATGCTCATAGCGTGGCACGCTGCGTCCCTCTGTATAGACGATGAGATCGCCCTTCTGCAGGAATTCGTTGGCAAGTTCCACTGCTGCCGAGAGGTAGCCTCCGCCATTGTCCTGAAGGTCAAGCATCAGCGAGAATGGTTTCTTCTCTGCCTTGTTGCCTGCTTTCTTGTAGATGTCCTCAGTAGCTTTCTTAAGGCTATCTACTGCTTCCTTCACCTCACGATAGGTCGTTGCGCCGAAATTGCCGATGCGAACGTATCCGACACCTGGCTCAATCAGGTAGGCAGCATCGAGCGAATTTACTGGTATCTTGTCGCGAGTGATGAGGAAATGCAGCGGATTCTTCTCGCCGTTTCGCTTCACTGTGATGTCCACCTTGGTGCCTTTCGGACCACGAAGACGCTTCATAATGTCTGTGCGCGACATCTTTACGCCAGCGATGGCAGTATCGTTGACGGCGATGATACGGTCGCCTGCCAGTACGCCCACCTTCTCCGAAGGGCCTCCATGGACGGTCTGAATGATGAGAAGTGTGTCCTCAACGATGTTAAACTGCACACCGATGCCGTCGAAGTTGCCCTGAAGCGGCTCGTTGAGTTCCTGTGTTTCCTTTGCCGTTGAATACGAAGAGTGTGGGTCAAGCTGCGAGAGCATACCACGAATGCCATCTTCCACGACCTTGTTTATGTTCACTGTGTCAACGTAGAGGTTGTCGATTGCCATCTGCGCCATATAGAGTTTGCGCAGTGGCGACTTTGGTCCGAAGTCTATCTGTACGTTCTGCGCGAATGCTTCGCTTACTGCGAGAAGCGAGATAACGAGTGAGAAAAGTAACTTTTTCAATGTTGTATGTCGTTGTTTTATAGTGGTTGTTGTTATGAAAATTGCAAACAAATATTTCAAATCATCAAGAATTTAGTCACCAACTAATAACTAATAACTGATAACTAATACACGTCCTCCTCAGGAATATCCTCCTCTATGACGAGATTGTCTATGATGAAGTTCTGTCGTTCCATGGTGTTCTTGCCCATGTAGTATTCCAGAAGCTTCTGTACCTGGTCTTCCTGGCGCAGCGTAACCTGCTCGAGACGGATGTCAGGACCGATGAAACCGGCAAATTCGTCTGGCGAAATCTCTCCGAGACCCTTAAAACGCGTAATCTCAGGATCAGGTGCTAAGGCCTTGATTGCCTCCAGACGCTCCTCGTCGGTGTAGCAGTAGCGGGTGATAAAGTCCTTCTGCTTCTCGCCCCTTGACTTCAGTTTCTCGTCCTCGGCCTTAATAAGTTCCTTGTTTTTTATCTTCGTTCTGCGGTTGCGCACACGGAACAGAGGCGTCTGAAGGACGTAAACGTGGCCCTTACGGATAAGCTCTGGGAAGAACTGCAGGAAGAAAGTGATGGTCAGAAGGCGGATGTGCATGCCGTCAACGTCGGCATCGGTTGCCACGATTACCTTGTTGTAGCGCAGCGTGTCAAGACCGTCCTCAATGTCGAGAGCAGCCTGCAGCAGGTTGAACTCCTCGTTTTCATAGACCACCTTCTTAGTCAATCCGAACGAATTCAGCGGCTTTCCTCTCAGCGAGAAGACTGCCTGAGTGTTCACGTCGCGGCTCTTGGTGATGGAACCCGATGCAGAATCGCCCTCAGTGATGAAGATACACGACTCTTCCTTGCGCTCATTCTTGAAGTCAGTGTAGTGGATACGGCAGTCGCGGAGCTTCGGATTGTGCAGGTTTGCCTTCTTTGCACGCTCGCGGGCAAGCTTCGTTACGCCCGCCATTGCCTTGCGTTCCTTCTCCGAAGAGGTGATTTTCTCAAGGATAGCCTCTGCAGTATCGGAGTTACGATGCAGGAAGTTGTCCACCTCGGTGTGTATGAAGTCGCCGACGTACTTATTGATGCTCACTCCGTCTGGCGACATCTGGAGCGAACCGAGCTTAATCTTCGTCTGCGACTCGAACATAGGTTCCTCCACGTTGACTGCTATTGCTGCCACGATACCGTTGCGGATGTCGGTGAATTCGAACGATTTCTGGAAGAAGTCCTTAAGCGTTTTGGCTATGTGTTCCTTAAAAGCCGACTGGTGGGTGCCACCTTGCGTGGTGTGCTGACCATTGACAAACGAGTGGTACTCCTCTCCATACTGGTTGGCATGGGTAAAGGCAATCTCGATATCCTCACCCTTAATGTGGATGATAGGGTAGAGGGAATCGCTTGACATGGTGTCCTTCAGTAGGTCAGCCAGACCGTTTCGCGAGGCGATGCGACGGCCGTTGTGCATTATTATGAGGCCAGTGTTGAGGTAAGTATAGTTGCGAAGCATCTCTGCCACTATGTCGTCGTGGAAGCGATAGTTCAGGAACAGCGTGTTGTCTGGTTCGAACGAGATGTACGTTCCGTTCTCTTCTTCCGTCTTTATGGTCTCATCTTCCTTTAGAATACCCTTCTCAAAGTAGGCGCGGCGCATCTGTCCGTCGCGGTAGGAGCGCACCTCGAAACGGCTGGAGAGGAAGTTTACGGCCTTGATACCTACACCATTCATGCCGACAGACTTCTTGAACGCCTTCGAATCGTACTTGCCGCCGGTGTTCAACTGGCTCACTGCCTCTATCATTTTGCCCTGAGGGATGCCGCGTCCATAGTCTCTTATCGAGACCATACCCTCCGAAAAGTCCACTTCAATGCGCTTACCGGCATTCATGCGGAACTCATCTATCGAGTTGTCTATGGTCTCCTTGAGCAGCACATAGATGCCATCCTCGGCATGACTACCGTCGCCAAGACGACCGATATACATGCCTGGACGTGTACGAATGTGCTCTACGTCAGAGAGTTTTCGTATGTTGTCGTCGTTGTACTGTACAAGTTCTTCCTTGAATTCCAAATCTTCCATGTCGCTATGTTATGTTAATGAGTATTTGAGCGTAATATTTCAAGTTGGTCAACTCACTCTTTTTTTTAACACAGAGGCAATTTTAATGAATAATGAATAGTGAATAATGAATAATGAATTTTCTTTAACACAGACGCACGGAGTTTTTAGAGTTCTATGCAGCAAGTTTCAAATTATTCATTATTAATTATTCATTATTAATTAAAACTGTCCTTTGTGCCTCTGTGTTATAAAAAACACTGAGTGAACGCTAATCTTTGCAAAGGTACGAATATTATTATTAATAATGTGTAAAATACCTGAATTATTAAGATTTTTTACACAGAAGGAGCGTCTGTTTGCCCATTACGCTGGTGCCGAAGATGTACCACTCGCCGCCATCCTTAAGCTTCAGACGCTTGCGAAGCTCTTCTGCGCGAAGCTTGAAGTTACGGACGGCGATGTTGGCGTGAGTGATTCCTGCTAACGCCTGCTTCAGTTCGCGCTTGTTCATGCTAAAAACCGCATGGATAATAAATGCTTTTCCGGGAAAATCTCCGATGAAATCGGCATTTTTTGCACAAAAGATGTGCGAGTCGTTGTCTAATGCTGCCACTCCGAAACGCTCTGACAGAATGCCGAAACAACCGGCTTTCATCACGCTTGCGTTAGGGAGAAGGATGGTGTCTCCTGCTGAAATGCCGTCTGAAACGGTGGTGTTTGAAACACCATTTGCAGCATGTCGGTAGCAGAAATCCTGCTCATCGTTCACACAATGAATCATAACGCCGTTATCATCTGCTGTCTTTGTCGTATCGCAACATAGCAAAAGCTCCTTGCATTCATTCTTAACCGAAACAATATGCACCTCGTTTATGCCGGGCAAAAGACGCAATGCCTCGTGGTGGTCAAGCATAGGCGAGAGCTTGACGACAACCATGTCGGCCTTCTCTCGTAGCGTCGGCCACAGCGTAACGATGTCAGGCGTGCAGTCTTCTATGGCATACGTCTTTCTGCCATTGGTGTCTCTGCGTGCCGGATCAAGGTAGATAACCGTCTTTCTGCCATCTGCTTTTGGTGGCAAAGAGCATAAAACGTCCATTCCATCGGCATTTTTTACCTCTGCATTCCCCATTCCCAACACCCTGAAATTATGCTCTGCTATCTCGCAAAGGTGCTTCTGCTGCTCCACATAGATAGCTTTTCGCGCCCGTTGCGACATATAAGAGAAATCCACACCAAATCCACCCGTCAGGTCTATAAAAACGTCCATTTCATCGGGTAAAACCGCATCAGCCTTGTAACGGGCAGTCTGCTCAGAGGAACACTGTTCCATTGAGATGTGCGGCGGATAGATTACGCCCTCATGTCCTGTCCACATCGGAAGCTTTGTCCGTGCCCGTTGCCATCCGTCTATCTGCTGAAGGGCAAACGTAAGGTCCACGTCAGGGCTGCGCTGACCTCTGAGTGCCAGCGTCCGTACGTCCTCATCGCGATGCGAACGGATGTAGTCAAGTGTAGCGTCGGTTATGTTCATTGGTTGGAATGAATAGAGTTGGTCATATAAATCAGTGCCTTTCATCGTCCGAATTGTAGCAGTTTATGTTGTAAAGACTGAGTAATTAGAATGTAATTACTGAGTCTTTACAGTGTAATTACTGAGTCTTTACAATGTAATTACTCAGTCTTTACTGCATGAATCAATACGAATTGGGTTATGAATTGCTATCTTTCATGCCGTCATTTGCTGCTTTTCGCTTGTCTATCTGCATGAATATGCCGGCAAGAATGGTGCCGGAGATGCTGTGCCAGGCACAGGAAATGGCGCATGGAAGCACTGCAAGAGGCTGTGAGGCAAAGAAGGTGTTGGCGAGAACAGTACCGAGTCCGGCGTTCTGCATACCCACTTCGATGCTCAGTGTGCGCTTCTTCGCTGTGGTAAACTTAAAGTATCGTCCTGCCGAATAGCCAAGGAGATAGCCCAAAGTGTTGTGACAAAGGACGACGGCAAAGGTCCAAAGGAAGAGCGAGAGGCCTCGTTCGACGAGCGGATCGTGGACGGTGCTGATGACGCCTCCTACGATGCAGGCAAGACAGATTACCGATAGTCCCGGCATATAGCTCTGAATGACAGGGAAATACTGTTTCTTTCCATATACATAATTGAGTCCGCAGCCGATGCCGACAGGTATTATCGTGACGATAAGTATGTTGCAAAACATGCCGATGGTGTCTATCTCGATGATCTGTCCGGCAGTAACCTCCATGAGAAGCGGTGTCATTACAGGTGCGAGAAGTGTTGACGCACAGGTCATTCCGACGCTGAACGCCACGTCGCCATGACAGAGGAACGACATGATGTTGCTTGATACGCCGCCAGGACAAGAGCCGACGAGCAGTATGCCGATGGCAAGTGCCGGTTCGAGTCCGAACACCTTGGTCAGCGTATAAGCCAGACACGGCATGATAAGAAACTGTGCGCAGGCGCCGATGGCTATATCCCAAGGTCGCTGTGCAAGTATCTTGAAGTCTTGTGTTGACAGTGTCAGTCCCATCGTCAGCATGATGAGGCCGAGGATTACGGTCTGTGTGTTGCCTCGAACCCAGCTGAAGGTGTCTGGCAAAAAGAACGAAAAGATTGCCACGGCGATGACAAATGCCGAGGCATTAGCAGCAAGCAGTTTGCTTATTCGGAGTAATGCTTTCATTGTTAAATGCTTTATAATTTGATGCAAAGTTACTAATTTTTCGTGGATTATCGCATAAATGGCGCTTTAGAATACGTTTTTTTTTTAACACAGAGGCACGGAGGACACAGAGAACACGGAGTTTTTTGGAGTGCTATGCAGTACGTTCTCAACCCGAATGGAACTCAAAAATCTCTGTGAACTCTGTGTCCTCCGTGCCTCTGTGTTAAAAAATCACGGAGTCTGAATAGTATATTCACTTTACAAAATTATTAAAAAAAAATAATTATTTTTGCATAATTGAAATAAAAATGGTAACTTTGCTCTCAAAATCAAGAGTTTAGAGCTATGACCACAAATATCAATCCATTCGTCGTATATGGCCATATACCTGCCGAATACTTCTGCGACAGACAGGCAGAAGCGGCAAAACTGCTACGCTTTTTGAGCAATCAGCAGAACGTAGTGCTGTCGGCTGCCCGAAGAATGGGCAAGACAAAACTCGTGGATTTCGTCTTCGAGAAACCTGAAATATCCGATGAATACATCACAATAAGTATTGACATCCTGGAGACAAGCAACCTCAGCGAGTTCGTTTTCTCCTTAGGCAACGCCGTGTTCAGTGCTGTAGCTCGCCGAAGCGATAGGTTGATGCGACTGTTTCCTGCCGTAATGAAGTCGTTACAGGCATCGTTTGGCTACGATCCCGTGCAGAATACGCCTACATTTGATATAAAACTGGGTGACATTTCAGCACCGGAATACACGTTGAGGGAAATATTCGAGTTCCTTGATCAGGCAGAAAAGAGATGCTTGGTGGTAATAGATGAGTTCCAACAGATAACTAACTACCCGGAGAAAAATGTTGAAGCGACACTCAGAACATATATGCAGAAGACGCGCAACGCTAACTTCGTCTTTGCCGGAAGCCAGCGAAGGATAATGAGTGAGATGTTCGGTTCGGACAAAAGACCTTTTTATAATAGTGCGCGGGAAATAGACCTGAACCCAATACCGATAGATATCTACACCGACTTTGCATGTGAACTCTTCAGCAAAGCAAGCAAATCAATAGAAAGAGAAGCCGTTGAACGCACGTACGAGACGTTCGGTGGCGTGACGCTCTATAACCAACAGATCATGAACGATGCGTTTGACCTTACGCCAAAAGGTGAGACATGCACCGTCGAAGCTGTCGAACAGCTGATAGATAACTATGTGATGGAGAACGATAAGCGCATAAGGGAACTGCTGCAGTTTGTCTCAGAACAACAGAAAACTGTGCTTTATGCTATAGCAGCAGATGAACCTGTCAAGTCAATCACCTCTGCATCGTTCACTAAGAAGCATCGTCTGAAGTCGCCAAGTGCCACACAGTCAGCAGTGAAAGCCCTCTTGCGCTCCGACTTTATTACGCGAAAAGACGGACTGTACAGCATCTCCGATCCGCTTATGGACTTGTGGTTACATAGGGTTGTGGGACTTTAGCAAGTAGGGAAAACAGTTATCTCCTGCGTCCGTCTAAGCATGAGAGGGGCGTGGGGATTATCAGTGTGGCCGCAAAAAATAACAAAAAAATCGCTATCTTTTTGCATAATCAAAATAAAAGTGGTACATTTGTATTTGAAATAATTATTGCAATAAAATATGAACGAAGACTTCGACATAAGACAACAAGGGCAGAAGGGGTCGGAGAAGGACTTTGAGAACGCTCTCCGTCCACTCGCTTTCGATGACTTTACTGGTCAGGACAAGGTGGTGGAAAACCTGAAAGTGTTCGTGGAAGCTGCCAAATACCGCGGCGAACCGCTCGACCATACCCTGCTGCATGGACCTCCGGGACTGGGTAAGACTACGCTTTCGAACATCATTGCGAACGAGTTGGGCGTGGGATTCAAGATAACCAGCGGTCCCGTTCTTGACAAACCAGGCGACCTGGCAGGTATATTGACCTCGCTGGAACCTAACGACGTGCTGTTCATCGACGAGATTCACCGCCTGTCATCGGTGGTGGAAGAGTACCTGTACAGTGCGATGGAGGACTACCGCATTGACATAATGATAGACAAAGGCCCTTCGGCACGATCGATACAGATAGACCTTAACCCGTTCACCCTTGTCGGTGCAACGACGCGTTCGGGCTTGTTGACAGCGCCGTTGCGTGCACGTTTCGGCATCAATCTGCACCTTCAGTACTACAGTCCGGAGATTCTGATGAAGATTATCCGTCGTTCTGCCGCCATCCTTAAGGTGCCAATAAGCGACAGAGCAGCCATGGAGATAGCGCGTCGCTCACGTGGTACGCCTCGTATTGCTAACGCTTTGCTGCGCCGTGTGCGCGACTTTGCACAGGTGAAGGGCAACGGCAGCATTGACACTGCTATTGCACAGATGGCACTGACAGCACTGAACATCGACCAGTTCGGTCTCGACGAGATAGACAATAAGATTCTGCTGACCATCATTGATAAGTTCAAGGGTGGCCCTGTCGGCATCTCTACCATCGCCACGGCTATCGGTGAGGACCCAGGAACGGTGGAGGAGGTCTATGAACCTTATCTTATAATGGAAGGATTCATGAAGCGTACGCCACGCGGTCGTGTGCTTACAGAGTTGGCATATCAGCATCTTGGCAGGAATATGCCGTACAGTTCGGACCCAAGACAGCCTAGTTTGTTTGACTAAAAGACCCTGTCTCCGGTCCCCTCAGACCCTCCCCCCGGCCCCCTCCCGTTAGGAGGGAGGGGGAGATGATGTGCTTTTTGTGTGGGAGTATTTGCAATAAATGCATAATGCATGAATAAAATAATGGAAACAGAAAATATAATAGCAAAGCAATTAAGCTCCCCCTCCCTCCTAACGGGAGGGGGTCAGGGGGGTGGGTCTTCTGTGGGTCTTTTCCCCGGTTCGTTCGATCCATTCACCATTGGGCATGCAGACATTGTCGAAAGAGCACTGATGCAGTTCGACAAGGTCATTATCGGTATGGGCGTAAATGAGAAAAAGACATACATGTTCGATAGGGTAGAGGAGCTGAAACGCATCAAATCGCTGTACGAAGACAACCCACGCGTCGAGGTAAAATCATTCAGTGGCTTCACGACTGACTTTGCCCGGGTGTGCGGAGCGTCGGCAATCGTCAAGGGTGTACGTTCAGTTAAGGACTTCGAATATGAGCGTGAACAGGCAGATATTAACCTCGCGATAGGCGGAGTAGATACCATCATCCTGTTCTCCCGCCCTGAATTGGCAAGCATAAGCAGCAGCCTCGTGCGCACGTTCAAGGCGTTCGGCAAGGACTACAGCATGTTTCTGCCAACCCAGCGAGAGTCAAATAGTGAATAGTAAATAGTAAAGGTGGGTTCTATTAATTACCACCTTAGGTTTAGCATAAAACAGTGAGTTCGACGTTTTGTCATCTTTCGGTCTCTTTTCGGTTCAAACTGTCAGTTCACTCGGTCACAATGCCCGCATTGCTCCCTCCCTCACTAACACTTTGAACTCGAAAATAGCCTCGAAATATGACAAAGCTAATTAATAGAACCCACCTAAATAGTAAATAAAAATGATTTCATACAGCGCAGAAAACGTAAAAATGCCGAAGATTCGCAAGCGCGATACGTCGGCATGGATAAAGGCTGTGGCAGCCTCATACGGTAAGAAAGTGGGAGAGATAGGTTATCTTTTCTGCGACGATGAGAAGATTCTTGAGGTCAATCGGGAGTATCTTCAGCATGACTATTACACCGATATCATCACCTTCGACTATGACGAGGGCGACCAAATCAATGGCGATCTGGTCATCTCTTTGGACACAATACGCACCAATGCAGAGCAGTTTGGCAAGTCATACGAAGAGGAACTCCACCGCGTTATCATTCATGGCATCCTTCATCTGTGCGGAATAAACGACAAAGGACCGGGCGAACGCGAGATAATGGAGGCTGCTGAGAACAAGGCTTTGCAGGACGAACTGTGTCCGTTGAACAAATAACACTGGCCAAACCATTGAAACCGAGTGGGAGAATAAATATTGGTGAGAGTTACGTCAGAAGGCTTTTGGCAATCGTCTTCTCCTTAGTCATCTCGTATAACACTACATGCGAGGCGCAAGGACTATGGAGCAAAGCGAAGGAAAAGGCTTCTGCTGCATGGAATTCAGACATCATGAATTCCAGAAGATACACTGTGCCGATTACCGAACGTAGGTTTGTAAACCTCATTCCAGACTCATACTTGCTGCAACTCAGCGACCAACAGTATCGCAGTTACCTGAATAGTAATCGCCGTTCGACCAATGCTCAGCAGACAGCACAGGTGAAACGCGTGGCGCAACGGTTGTCAAAGGCAGTCAGGCAACTGTACATAGAGAACGGTATGGAGGACGAACTGCAGAATCTTAACTGGGAATTTAACCTCGTAAAGAACAGCAGCGCCAATGCTTTCTGTATGCCTGGAGGCAAGATTGTTGTCTATGACGGCCTGCTACCAGTAGCAAAGGACGATGCCTCGCTTGCCGTCGTCATCGGTCATGAGATTGGTCACGCCATAGCGAAGCATAGTTCTGAACAGATGACAAAGAAACTTGTGTCGGTGTGTGGCATGGCTGTGGTGTACGCTGTTATCTCGAACAGCGACATGGGGCAGATGAAAAAGAAGATGGCGGCTATCATGGCGTCTGCCGGAATAACGCTGGCAACGCTGAAATTCTCTCGTCTGAACGAGACAGAGGCAGACCGATTAGGTCTCATCTTAGCAGCAATGGCAGGCTATGACCCATCGGTAGCTATCGGATTCTGGCAGAGAATGGCAGAGAAATCAAGGTCAAACAGCACCCATGACTGGTATTCTGACCATCCGTCTGATGCCAACCGAATAAAGAATATAAAGGAATTTCTGCCCGAAGCACAGCAATACAGGCGCTGATTTTCCTCCCTCTATCCTTATGATAAAATGAAAGTGGACTGGCACGGGGTGTACGTGTGCCAGTCCACTGTTCGTCTGTAATGTATGGATGAATTTAAGGAAATACGGCGATGCTTCACAGCATGACCACCAGAGGTGCCAGGGGCACGTACAAATAATTAAGTGTTGTAACGGGGTGTTACGGAAAGTTGTTTTAATCGATTATTTTAAGAAAAGCTTAGAAAAGTATCATTCCTTGATCACTTCGGTATTCATGGCCTTGCTCATCTTCATCGAATCAGCCTTTATGCTATCTCCGACAGCCACCGATGAGCCTTTCTGCACTGCAGGTTTGCCATATTCAGCAGGGTAAGGAGCATCCGTTGGTTCGAACGCCTTCTGCGCTGCTGTACCTAATGTGAGTGTTATTGCCACGACAGCAGCAGCCCTGAAGAATGGTCTCAGACGTTGTGAGAGGGTTATTGTGCGTGCCTTGACAGGTTGATCGTTCTCGATGATGCTGAGTATTCGCTCGTCAAAGGACTCGTCGAGCTTAATTTCGTTTGCCTCTTTTATCTGTGCCAGGAAGAGTTGTCTGTACTGAAGCAACTCCACAGGCACGCTATCCTGAGCGAAAAACGAGCGCAGGATGGCTTCCTCTTCGAGCGTTGTCTGGCATTCCCAGTAGCGTTCGAGCAGTTGTTCTATGTACTTGTAATCCATCATTGAGAGTTAATCTTTTTGTTGTTCAGACCTTTTCTGATGCTATTCTGCAGCATCGTTTTTGTCGGTCTCTATTAGTAAGACGTATGGATAAAAAAAAAGTTACACCTGAGTGCAACTTTTTTTTATAAAATTTCTTGCTCGATAGATATTTATCTTTACCTGATCCTCGGTTATTCCCATAATACTGGCTATCTCTTTGTAGTTTTTTCCCTCAAAATCACGTAGCTGCATGCAGGTGCGTTGCTTCTCCGGGAGCTGCTGCATGTGTTCGTAAACCATCCTCAGTTGTTCCTTGGCGAAGATGTGTTCGTAAGGATTTCCACCCGATGGTTCTGCTACCGGGCGGGCGGAACGTCCTCCAGCGATGCGCATATTGCCGTCAGCCTCATCGAAAGAGACTGTGTTCTCGTTCTTCTTGCGCAGGTGGTCGAGGGACAGATTGCGGCATACGGTCATGGCGTATGATTCGATGTTCTCGATGTTAGGCCAGTTTTCGCGGTTGTTCCACAGCTTTATCATCACTTCCTGCACAACGTCTTCGGCTTCTTCGCGCTGCATCGTGATTCGCAATGCCATGCGAAAAAGCTTGTCCTTGAGTGGCAATATGTCCGTTCGGAAGTTCAATGTGCTGTGGATTTCAGTTGATAGTTAAGAAAGGAGCGTTGATTAACATCTTGCTAAGCAAAAGTAATCATAACTTTTAACTCTTAATTTTTAATTCTTAATTTCTGATTATTGTGCCGCTATTGCCATCGATAGCTGTGGCGAGGGTGATGATCACGCGGCTAACACCTGCATCTATAGCGTCGAGAGCGTTCTCTATCTTTGGCAACATACCACCAGATATGGTGCCGTTGTCACGCAGTTCGATGAATGATTCGTGCGTGATGACCGGGATGACAGAGTCGTCATCGTCTGGATTTGAGAGCACACCTTTCTTCTCAAAGCTATAGATTAGCGTAACGTCGTTATCAGAAACCTTGCTCAATGCCCTTGCTACCTCCGATGCCATGGTGTCGGCATTGGTGTTAAGGATATTGCCTTGGCCGTCGTGAGTCAATGGTGCGATGACAGGAACGATGCCTTTCTCAAGCAGCATCGCCAACGCCTGACCGTCGGCACGATCTACATCGCCCACGAAACCGAAGTCTATCATCTTCTCTTCGCCATCAACAACCATCTTCTTCAATGGGCGTTTGTGCGAGCGGATGATGTCCATGTCAGCACCGGTAAGTCCGACAGCATTGACGTTATTTGCCTGAAGCATAGCGACAAGATGCTTGTTTACAAGACCGCCATAAACCATCGTCACAACGTTCAGCATCTCAGCATCGGTTATTCGGCGACCGCCAACCATGTGACTCTCTATGCCAAGGTCTGCTGCTACCTTCGTTGCACGGCGTCCACCGCCATGAACCAGCACCTTAGGACCATCAATCTGCGAGAAGTTTTCTATGAGTTTACTGAGCTGAGCCTCATCTTCGACGATGGCACCGCCTACTTTCACTACTGTAATTTTCATCGTAAAGGAATGTTTTCTGCCCTCAAAGGCAGGGTGAATACTATCGGTATCGCATGAAAAACGGCTACGCCTACGATATGATTTTCTTGATATGTTCTACCACAAGGTTTATCTTGTCGAAGTCATCCATAACGTCTATGTTGACGATATGGCGTGCCTTGGAGTAGAAAGGCTCGCGTTTCTCAAGACTTTCACGTATGTAGCTGTTCAGTTCTTCCTCTGTCTTGCCCTGGATAAGAGGACGAACGCCCTTGCCCATCTTTAGGTGAGCAGCCAGGACTTCTGGCGAAGCCTGCAGATAGACGGTGTCTCCCTGACAGTTCAGATACTCCATATTGTCGAAGAAACATGGCGTTCCACCACCACAGGAGATGATGACATCCTCAAATTCTGCCACCTCGTGTAGCATGTTCTTCTCTATAACGCGGAACCCTTCCTCGCCACGTTCGGCAAAGATCTCTGCCACCGTCTTACGCATACGTGTCTCTATGTACCAATCAAGGTCGTAGAACATGAGCCCCAACGACTTTGCCAGTGCTTTGCCGACAGTAGTTTTGCCGGCTCCCATGTACCCAATCAGGATTATTCGAGTCATATTTATATTACGCGTTACGAACTACGAATTATGCTAAAACCATGCGTCTGCATCGTGTCTGGGCATAAATCGTAATTCGTAATGTATTGTTACTTCCTTGCAGCACGCTTTGATACTACAGGATTGTTTACTATCTCCATGCACTCTTCGTAGGTAAGTTCTGCTGCCTTGTCGTGAAGATTCTTTGGCAAGCGGTAGTTCTTACCATCGTAAGCGATGTAAGGACCGTAGCGACCGTTGAGAACTTGCATCTTCTCATCGTTCTCAAAGCCCTTGATATGACGCATCTCCTCCTGCAAACGCTTCTCAGCTATGAGGTGAACTGCACGCTCAAGGTCAACCGTTAGAGGGTCATCCTCCTTTGGAAGCGATACATATTTCTTATTATGAAGTATGTATGGACCGAAGCGTCCGGCACCTATCGTTATGACATGACCTTCGTATGTGCCGAGATTACGTGGCAGAGAGAAGAGTTCAAGTGCCTCTTCGAGGGTGATTGTCTCCATCGACTTCTCGGTAGGAAGCTGTGCAAAGCGTGGCTTTTCCTTATCCTCTGCCGAGCCAATCTGTACGACAGGACCGTAGCGTCCTATCTTTACGAATACAGGTTTGCCTGATTTTGGATCGATGCCAACCTCTCTTTCGCCTGCCTTATGCTCTGAACGTGCGTTGATGGTCTTCTCAACCATAGGTTCGAAGTCTGTGTAGAATTCCCTCAGCATGTTGCCCCAAGGTTCCTTACCCTCAGCAATCTCGTCAAACTTCTCCTCGACCTTTGCCGTGAAGTTGTAGTCCATGATGTCAGGGAAATACTTGATAAGGAAGTCGTTGACCACAATACCGATGTCCGTAGGCAACAGTTTGCCCTTGTCAGAGCCTGCCATCTCCTTCTTTGTACGTGAAGCAATGACGTTGCCACGCAGTGTGTCGATGACGTATGGACGCTCTTCGCCCTTCTTGTCACCCTTCTGCACGTAGTCGCGCTGCTGGATTGTAGAGATGGTTGGTGCGTAGGTAGAAGGACGACCAATGCCAAGTTCCTCAAGCTTTTTAACGAGCGATGCCTCGGTATAGCGCAATGGCGACTGTGGATAGCGCTCAGTAGAGGTGATTTCGCGGCGTGCCAGTTCCTGTCCTACTGTGAGTGCAGGCAGCTGGTGGCTGTTGTCCTCTTCGTTCTGCTCGTCGTCGCGGCTTTCGGTATATACCTTGAGGAAACCGTCAAACTTGACAACTTCGCCCTGAGCGATAAACTGTTCAGATGCTCCGCTTATGTTAATGTTCACCTGAGTCTTCTCAAGTTCAGCGTCAGCCATCTGTGAAGCGATGGTGCGCTTACGGATAAGGTCGTAGAGACGACGCTCCTGTACTGTGCCTTCTATCTTTACCTGGTCGATATAGGTAGGGCGAATAGCCTCGTGAGCCTCCTGAGCACCCTTCGACTTTGTCTGATGATTGCGTGGATGGCTGTACTGTTCGCCGTACTCCTTGACGATTTCTTCCTTGGCAGCGCCAATGCAGAGCTTCGAGAGGTTTACAGAGTCGGTACGCATGTAGGTGATGAGACCGTTCTCATAGAGATGCTGTGCCACCATCATTGTCTGCGAAACGGTGAAACCAAGTTTGCGAGCTGCCTCCTGCTGGAGCGTGGAAGTAGTGAAAGGAGGTGCAGGAATGCGCTTCATTGGCTTCTGCTGGATGTCGGCAACGCTGAATTTTGCATTGCGGCATATCTCCAGGAATGCCTCTGCATCCTCGTGATTCGTAAATCGCTTGTCAAGTTCTGCCTTTATCTCTGTGATGTGTCCGTCCTCCTCAATAGTGAAGATGGCATTGACACGGTAGTAAGGATCAGAATGGAATGCCTGTATTTCGCGCTCGCGCTCTACAATGAGACGTACGGCAACCGACTGTACACGACCTGCCGAAAGGGCTGGTTTGACCTTGCGCCAGAGTACTGGCGATAGTTTGAAGCCAACAAGGCGGTCGAGAACACGACGTGCCTGCTGTGCATCTACCAGATTCATGTCCAGATGACGAGGGTTTTCGATTGCCGCGAGTATGGCAGGCTTGGTGATCTCATGGAACACAATGCGGGAAGTCTTCTTCTCGTCCAGGCCGAGAACTTCACACAGATGCCACGAGATAGCCTCTCCTTCGCGGTCCTCATCGGATGCGAGCCAGATCTTGTCTGCCTGCTTTGCACGTGTCTTAAGTTCGTTTACCAACTTCTCCTTCTCCTCGGGAATCTCGTATTGAGGTTCCAACGAATCAAGATCGATGCTGATTTCTTTCTTTTTGAGGTCGCGAATGTGTCCGTAGGAAGACATCACCTTGTATTCCTTGCCAAGGAATTTCTCAATAGTCTTTGCCTTGGCGGGACTCTCTACGATAACTAAATTTTCTTGCATTATTCTTTGATGTTTGTTTTTATGTTCTTGAACCCAAGGCCGGCATCATTATACCGGCGGTAACGATACGTGCAGCAGAGTAATT
The DNA here is from genome assembly GCA_045643065.1 of Prevotella sp. Classification (GTDB taxonomy): domain Bacteria; phylum Bacteroidota; class Bacteroidia; order Bacteroidales; family Bacteroidaceae; genus Prevotella. Next base: position 9,888 of record JAZUKC010000007.1, on the reverse strand, counting down.
GGTATTGAGTACTGGAGTAATTCGTAGCAAGTACTGCAGTAATTCATAGCAAGTACTGGAGTAATTCGTAGCAAGTACTGACTCCGTTTTATGCCACTTACTGATGCAGCAATATCGTTTCGGGGCGCAAAAGTAATTAAAAGTTTTGGATACACATTATTATATAGATAATTGTTATGATTTTTTAAGAAAACAATTAAACTTTCAAAAACTTGCGTGCGTACACCTTATAATAATAGGAACTTTCTATTTTTATTAGTAATTTTGTAGCAAATTACGACAATAGGCGTCTTATTAAGAAAATAACAACAAATTAAACGGATATGAAAATAGCATTAATTGGCTACGGAAAGATGGGCAAAATGATTGAGCAGATTGCCCTGTCGCGTGGTCACGAGATTGTTTGCAAGATTGACATTGACAACCAGCAGGATTTTGACTCGCCTGAGTTTGCAAGCGCTGATGTTGCCATTGAGTTCACTAACCCTGCTGTTGCCTATGACAACTACCTGAAGGCTTGGTCGAAGGGCGTGAAGGTTGTCAGCGGAACTACGGCATGGCTTAAGGAACATGGAGAAGAGGTGCGTAATGCATGTGCTAACGAGGGCAAGACATTGTTCTGGGCATCAAACTTCTCTGTAGGTGTGGCTATATTCTCTGCAGTAAATAAGTATCTGGCAAAGATTATGAATCAGTTCCCACAGTATGATCCAAACCTTGAGGAGGTTCATCACGTTCATAAGCTCGATGCTCCTTCAGGCACAGCCATCACACTGGCAGAGGGTATCATCGATAATCTTGACCGTAAGGAGCGTTGGGGTCTGCATGAGACAAAGCCAGAGGTGTTGCGCATCGATGACATTCGTCGCGGCGAGGTTCCTGGCATCCACTCAATAACATACGACTCAGAAGCTGACTTCATCAAGATTGAGCACTCGGCATATTCACGCAAAGGATTCGCCCTCGGTGCAGTGCTTGCTGCAGAATACACCAACGAGCACGAAGGTCTGCTGACCATTGATGATATGTTCAAGTTCTAGCCAATTAATATATAGCATGGTTAGCAGGAAACAAAAATTCGGCGAATGGGTACTTGATATTGCTAAATATCTGGTTACTATTGGAATCTTAGCCCCTATATTCAATCTAAAAGATGAGTTTTCATTCTATTACTATGTTATTGTCGGTTGCTTCGCATTTGGGTTAACATTGTATGGATTAAACTTATATGATCCTCAAAACAAAAAGAGAAATAACAAAAAAAAGAGATAAATTATGGAACTGGGATACATTATATTCTTAGCCATCGTCACTATCGGCATAGGCAGTATAGGTTTTTGGGTAAGCAAAGAAGATGACCTGCAAACTAATGAAGATTAAAAGAATATGATAAAGAAACAGAAACAACCAAGTAAGACGGTACAGTGGACCAAGTTCGCTGTCGTTACAGTGCTCTATCTGCTCTTCCTCTATTGGGTAGAGTCATGGTGGGGCCTCCTCGTTGTGCCATTCATATATGACGCATACATATCAAAGAAGATAAACTGGCAGTGGTGGAAGGATGCTGAAAGTCCTGTCACACGCTTCATCATGTCATGGGTGGATGCACTGGTATTCGCCCTCGTTGCTGTGTATTTCATCAACCTCTTCTTCTTCCAGAACTATGTTATCCCTTCAAGTTCGCTGGAGAAGTCGCTCCTGACAGGCGACTACCTTTGCGTATCAAAGGTTGCATACGGTCCAAGAATACCACAGACACCACTCACCATGCCGCTGACACAGCACACCATGCCGCTGATTGGTACTAAGTCATACATCGAGTGGCCACAGTGGGACTACCGTCGTGTGAAGGGTCTTGGCAAGATTCAACTGAACGATATCGTCGTGTTCAACTATCCTGCTGGCGATACAATCTGTACTGATGAGAAGTATCAGGCGTATGATTTCTATCAGATGTGCTATTCGTATGGTTCTCAGCTCGTCAAGTCTGACATGCCACTTGACTCTCTCAACGTTCTTCAGCAGCGCGATTTCTTCGCTCATTGCTATGACGCAGGCCGCAACTACATAGCACAGAATCCTAACGAGTACGGTGACATCAGCACTCGTCCAGTTGACCGTCGTGAGAACTATGTGAAGCGTTGCGTTGGTCTGCCTGGTCAGACTCTTCAGATTAAGGATCGCATCATCTACCTTGACGGCAAGGCAAATAAGGAACCTGAAAATGTTCAGTACACATATTACGTCAAGTTGCAGGCACAGATGCCAGCTGACCTGATGTCGGAACTTGGAATAACAATGGAAGACATTACACAGCTCAACCAGTCTGGCTGCCTGCCTTTGACAAAGAAGGCTGCTCAGGCACTCGCTCAGCGCAAGGATATTGTCAAGAGCATATCGCTCAATACCGATGCTCCTACTGGCGACCTCTATCCTCTTAATGCCCGTACTGGCTGGACTCGTGACAACTACGGTCCTGTCTGGATTCCACAGAAGGGCAAGAGCATCAAGCTGGATATCAACAACATCGCCATCTATGAGCGTCCTATCCGCACATACGAAGGCAACGACCTGCAGATTACTGCCGATGGTAAGATTGTTATCAACGGCAAGGAGGCTAAGGAATATACCTTCAAGATGGACTATTACTGGATGATGGGCGACAACCGTCACAACTCTGCTGACTCTCGCTACTGGGGTTTCGTGCCAGAGGATCATATCGTAGGCAAACCTCTCTTCATCTGGTGGTCAAGCGATCCTGATCGCAAGGGATTCTCTGGTATCCGCTGGAACCGTCTGTTCACATGGGTGGAGAACTACAAATAATATAATATGGTTATCCCCACTACATACTTCGGACCCGTGCAATGGTACAGGCAACTGTGCCGTTGCATGGGTTCGTCTATTGGTATAGAAGCATGGGAGTCATATCAGAAGCAGACCACACGCAACCGCTGCACCATTGCCACTGCCAACGGTCCGCAGAATCTTACTGTACCGGTATCACATAAAGGCGTTAGATGCATCAAGGATATTGAGATATCCGACCATGGCAACTGGCGTCATCTGCACTGGCAAGCACTCGTCACTAACTACAGCGAATCGGCTTTCTTCGAATACTATCAGGATGACATACGGCCATTCTACGAAAAGCGTTGGAAATATCTGCTTGACTACAATATGGAGATAGCAGAAACAATGTGCCGACTAATTGATATCAATGTGAATTTCCAACTAACGGAGCAATATGTCGGAGCAGAGCAGCTGCCTATTGACGACAATGCGCTTACCCCTTACTATCAAGTCTATCGTCAGCGCACCGGTTTTCTGCCAAACATGTCAATCCTTGACCTCCTGTTCAACGAAGGACCGCAATCTATCATCGTACTAACAAAATAACTAATCATAAGACTATGCTAACCAAACAACTCTTAACACTTGCTCTTGGGGCCTTCATGCTGTCTGGCCCCGTCTCAGCACAGGCGCCATCAAAGACATGGAACCCTAACCTGTCTGGCAATAAGTATCGTAATCCTATCATTGATGCTGATTACAGCGACCCGGATGTCTGCCGTGTAGGCAACGATTACTACATGACATCCTCTTCATTTGCCTGTTTCCCAGGTTTGCAGATTCTGCATAGTACCGACCTTGTCAACTGGGAGATAATCGGTGCGGCTTTGCTCGACGATTATCCTGTTTTGCCTGAATACCAAGGCACTGACCTTGATTGGCATAAGAAGATACAGCACGGCAACTACGTCTGGGCACCTTCTATTCGCTACCACGATGGATGGTTCTACATCTACTGCGGTGACCCTGACCAGGGACTCTTCATGACAAAGACTCAGGACCCTCGCGGACCATGGGAACCAATAGTATGGGTTAAGAAGGGCAAAGGCATGATTGACTGCTGCCCACTTTGGGACGAAGACGGAAAGGCGTATCTCTCTCACGGTTGTGCCGGTTCGCGTGCTGGCGTAAAGTCAGTGCTGTTCGTTGCTCCGATGTCGCCAGACGGCACAAAGGTCATTGGTCCTTCGCGCATCGTTTATGATGGACATGAAGATCAGCCTACCATTGAAGGTACAAAGTTCTATAAGCGCAACGGTTACTATTATATAATGTCTCCTGCTGGCGGCGTGAAGTACGGATGGCAGGTGGAGTTGCGTTCTAAGAATCCGTTCGGTCCATACGAGGAATATGTTGGTCTGGCTCAGGGTAAGACAAAGATAAACGGTCCTCATCAGGGTGCATGGATAGACACACAGAACGGCGAAGACTGGTTCATACATTTCCAGGACAAGCATGCTTACGGACGTGTGGTACATCTTCAACCTGCTCATTGGAAAAACGACTGGCTCGTAATCGGTGACGATCGTGATGGCGATGGTTGTGGCGATCCTGTCATGACATGGAAGAAACCTAACCTCCCTGCATCTAAGGTGGTAGCTCCGGCAGAGGATGACGACTTTAACAGTGCTGCATTGGGATGGCAGTGGCAGTTCGAAGGACCATACAGCCACTACTGGTACTTCTGCGATGCCAACAAGTCTCGTCTGCGTCTCTATGGCGTAGAAGCACCAGAAGGATTCAAAAACCTATCTGACCTGCAGAACGCCTTGCTTCAGAAATTGCCTACCGAAAACTTCACAGCGACAGCAAAGGTAAAGTTCATCCCTAATCCATCGTTCAAACCAAAGGGCGAAGAAGGCGGATTCCTGCTCAAGGGTATGGACTATGCAGCCATCAAGTTCGTCTCTCTGCCAGATGACAAGGCTGTGATGCGCTACGTTGTCTGCAACAAGGCATTCAATGGTAAGGAGGAAAAAGTCATTGAGGAAATTCCACTTGCTCTTACCGAGCAGGAGAAACCATACACCCAGAAATACGCAGTTGATGATATTCCACAACCACGCCTCGCCACTCAGGACGTCTATGTTCGCGTAGAGGTAAAGAGCAAGGGCGTAGCAAATGATATAAAAGGTTTTGCACAGTTCTCATACAGTCTCGACGGCAAGAAGTTTACAAAGCTCGGTTCGCCATTTGAGGTGAAGGAAGGCAAGTGGATTGGAGCAAAACTCGGTTTCTACTGTATGAAACCATCAGAAAAGAACGATGCTCCATTCTTCGACATCGACTGGATACGCTTTCAGTAAATAAACCACAAACCATATATAAGATAGGTGTGCAAGACTTGTATAAATAGTTTTGCACACCTACTTTTATTTGCAATATTTGTTGTGATTCCTTCTATGAAAATTCAACTGTATAGCTTGAAAAAGTAAAAAAACAACTGTAACCATCCCACATAGCTACTTCACTTGCTGCATCATTATACGGCAAAAAAGAGCAGAAAGTGGTATTAAATCTTGCGCAATTCAACTAATAGTATTAACTTTGCAGCGCCAAAATTGAGACGCGACGGGATTGTTCGTATGCTCTGGCTGGCGTAGCAACCAATGTTCAAACGCTTTTAGAATATTGGGGAGTATTATGCTTTATAATTTTTTTAATAACACAAATTTCAAAAAACAATGAGAAAGAATGCATTTTTTGCCTATATGGCAGCAGTAGTGTTTGGTCTGATGACCGTTGTATCATGTTCAAACGATGATGATGATCCAGAAACTTTCACCTGGAAGTTTGAAATTGGCACAAAAGACGCTAAGGTTGAACAGAACGAACTCTTCCAGAATATGGTGGCTTATAGCGAGGAAGGTATGGTAAACAGTCTGGAGAAGGTAGAAACTAAGAGCGAGGCTGAGGCTGCTTGGATTAAGTACACCACAGGTGAGGAACGTGAGTCTGCCATCTCTGCACTTAACCGCATGGCACGTCAGTTTAAGGATCCTACATTGTATTTCAAATTGTCTATCCTGCGTAATGGCAAGGAATGGAAGACTGAGACATGGACCACTACATACGATCCTGCCACTGATGTTCAGGAACACGTTTACAGATTCGCTGTTATTGTTAATACCGATTACGATGAGATACGCAACAGCGCGCCTTTCCAAAATTTGGTAGCTAAGCTCGAGGCACAGGTTGAAGCTCTACAGATTCCTTTCTTTGATGAAGAGTCGGCTATAGCAGCATGGAACAAACAGGCTATTGATAATGGTGATGGATACCAGCAGTTGGCAGACCAGGCAGCTCAGGCATTTAAAGATGATTCTTTTGCCATTACTCTTAACATGCTCTGCGATGAAGAAGTGCTTAAAACCATGACATGGAAAACAACGTATAAGAAATAATAGTATAAGAATAAGTAAGAAAATCGAGGCATCTCGCGCTATTGTTATAGTTGAGATTCCTCGTTTTTTATTTCTTATACCCCAGAGTATGAGAACACAAAAAAAGAGATGACCCGAAGACCATCTCTTTTGCGCTCCCTCTAGGAAGATATGTTTGAGATACCATGATTCTTTATAAGATATACAAACTACTGAAAAACAACGATTTATAATATAATCTTGTCTTATTGCGTCTCATCATGTTTCAGAGACGTTGACATTTTTACTCGTTTTTGTCAACCGTAAAATTTTATTACCTTTGTAGGGGCGAAAACCTAAGTCGATAATAGGAATTGCTTCTAGCTACATGAAAAAAAACATGTAATTTTGCGCCCAAAAACGAGAATATGGTAACAACAAAATTGAATCTTTCAAAAAAGAAACGTCAGGACACTCAGGAGAGTGAAATCCTGATTAGAGTGTCTATTGACAGACAGCATGTGTTCCGTGTGAAAAGTAATCTCTATGTAGATGAGAAGGCATGGAACAGTAGTAAACAGAAAGTCATCATCACAAGAATGAAGACGGTAGAGAATGCCCGACTGGCCCAGTTACAAGCAAAGGTTGACGAGGTGGTCCACGCACTTACTGACCGGTGTATAGCCACACCTAGTAACTTTATCAACAAGGTATGGTTACAGGAGATTGTTGACTCTGTCGTAGGAACGCAGGTTACAGTAGATAAAACCGCTCATGGTATTCCTGAGACAGTTAAGTCAAATGAAGACCTGATTACCACCTTGCGCGACTTTATATCAATGAAGTGCACTCCTGAGCGAGCAGTCCATTTTACTAGCATGGGCAACATGCTTAAGCGTTTCGCTATATATCGTGGAGTTAACTTCAAGTTAGAGTTCGATTGCATCACATCAGATGACCTTGAGCTTTTTTCTAAGTTTTTGGAAACCGAACATACTTTCTTTGATACGAACGGTAAGTGTATCAAGCACAAGGATGTGTACAAGAAGGTTCCTGTTTCAAGGATTCCAAAGGCGCGAGGTAAGAATGCTATTATCTGCACAATGAAGATGCTTCGTACATTATTTAATTGGGCACGAAAGACAAAGCGAACTACCAACTATCCTTTCGATTCATATAAAATAGGTGAGAGTGTGTATGGCACTCCATTCTTTATAACGAGTGAGGAGCGTGATGCTCTGTATGCCTTTGATTTTTCTGATCGTCCTGCGCTCGGGAGGCAGCGAGACATTTTTGTCTTTCAGAGCAACATAGGTATTAGGGGAGGTGATCTCTTTGAACTTACTCGTGCTAACGTTATAAACGACGGAATTGAGTACGTTGCCAACAAGACGTCTGACAAGACAGGAAACACTATCCGGGTGCCACTTACCGCTCAGGCAAAGGAGATTCTGGATAGATATAAAGACTATGAGGGACCGGAATTACTTCCATTCATCTCAATGCAGAAGTACAACAAGAGCATCAAGGAAATGCTTAAGATAGCTGGCATCAATCGTACAGTAACTATTCTGAATCCTACTACACGTTCAGAAGAGCAGCATCCTCTATGGGAGGTCGCATCATCGCACATGGCGCGTCGTAACTTTATAGGTAATCTGTATAACAAGACACAGGATCCAAATGCCATAGGTTCAATGACTGGCCACGTAGAAGGGAGTAAGGCATTCCATCGCTATAGGGCGGTTGACGAATCTATCAAGCGTTCACTAATAGATCAGCTGTAATGTTATACAACTATGACGCTCGGTTCATCAGGCACAAGTATGTGTATGGTGGACCGAGTTCTCATTAGGGGCGAAAGCCCCATTCCTTTATTTCAAATTCGCCTCCTGTTAATCAAAAAAATAGCGGTACCTTTGCACCCGAAAAAGTACGTAAAAGAATATGGAAAAAACATTTAATCAATTTGTTAATCGGGTAGCAGATGCTATTCTTGGTAGAATTGGGGAAAACAAGGAGAATACACCAACAACTTCTCAGGAGTACCCTAAGTATTATACTATTATGGAGGTCTGTAAGAGACTCCATATCTCTAGGGCAACTTTGTACCGTCATCAGAAGTTTGGATATATGAATCCAGCAACGTATGTAGGTCGCAAACCACTCTACACGGAACAGTCAATCAACGATTATCTAAGTAATTTTACTTCAGAAAAATTATGAAAGAAACGTTTTACAAGGCCACGACTCCTATAGTAGGAGGCAAGGTACAGCAGAGTGAGGCAGGCGTAGTAGAGCCTCAGAACGAAAGCAATACCACTGATCAGGAAAAGAATGATCAGGCAACTGTAGGTGCTGGTCTTACAGATGAAAACGAGTTCTGCCCATGGGATGGAGGTGTTCGTCCTTATAAGACAGAAGAGAAGTTTTCCCTTATTAATCAGAAAATGAATAAAAGGGGGAACACTACGAAAAGGGCATCTGAGAAGGACTACACTCCAGTATATACAGATACTGAGAAGAAGGAACTTCAGACCATCACAGACATCTGTAACAAGGAAATAGCGGAAGCTACCCTTCGTTACAACGGTATTCCATTCGGCAACAACAGTATTATCAATCTGACCGAGGTTATAAAGAAGGGTACCGGAGTCGTGTGTCCGAAAGTTAATCGCACTCACGGTAAGGATCAGACCACTACAGGCGAGTCACTTATGAGTGACAGTCCTCAGCATATTATTCTGATCATTACGGTAAAGATGTCTAGTGCAGCTGGTATAGAGTGCGAACGTTTTCCTAATGACCCAAATAATGGCAAGCCAATATCTGATGATGATATTGTTATTATCGACGGTAATGGTCGCATTGATTATCTTCTTTCTTTGTCAACGGAGAAGTGGCCAACGGTATGGGCTGCTTTCATTAGTCCAGATGCCGCAGGTTATTACAACATCCCAAGAGCATTCGATGTCATCAACACGAAGGTTGCGATATGGAAAACCCAGAATCTCGTCGCAAAGCGCATCCTCATGGATGGTGACGACGTACATGAAGGTTGGACTCTTGTAAACGACCTTATCAACAAGCACGGTTGGAAGTATCAGGCAGCGACTCAGTTCCTGACCCTTACATCAGATCGTTTGAAGAAGGATGCGGTAAGTAACCGTGAAGCTTCTGAGATTTTCATGTACTTCGACTGTGCAAAGGAAATACTAGCGGCCTTTAGGAATAAATTCGGAACAGACACAGATAAGGTTCTCGGGACAAAAGCCGTACCTATGGTGGTGTCATCTTTGTGGGGAAAGCTTCGAGACAAGTCTGGTGTAGATAAGGCTACAGAGCTGTTCGTTAACTTCGTCAGCACGCTTGACATAGCTATTGTCTCATCTATTATTGTGGCTAAGTCAATAAGGGGCGGGGCCAGTAGGGATGAGCAGCGCAGGGTTTTGATAGAGAATGCTTTCGATGCCTATACCAAGTCTAAGAAAGTTTAGATCTTCTTAGAACACAGAATACCCGGTTCTTTGTAAGAGGGCACTGAAAAAGTGCCAAGCGTTCTTTGATATATTGAAAATCTTCGAAAATACATTGTCAATCTCTTGCGTATGTCATATTTTTTTTGTAACTTTACACTGCAAAAAGAAACAAAGAGATATATGATAGAACAACA
>JAZUKC010000006.1:0-27472 GCA_045643065.1 Prevotella sp. | reverse complement strand
GTTAGTGAGGGAGGGAGCAATGCGGGCATTGTGACCGAGTAAACTGACACTTTGAGCCGAAAAGAGTCCGAAAGATGACAAAACGCCGAACTCACTGTTATATGTTAAACCTAAGGTGGTAATTAATAGAACCCACCTTAAGTCTTATTTTCTGCGGGGTATCTCAATTAATACTGCGATACCTTGACGTTCGAAACCTCGCTGTTGGCGCCGTAAGTGTTGATAGACCAGCAGTTGCCCTGCAGACCATATACACGCTGTGTGTAACCATATACGCCGTTGATGTACATTGTCACTACAGAGTTATCGGTGAAGATGTCAACGTTATACACATCGTCAGATGGGCGAGGCATGATATAGCCATCGCCACCATCGATGAACCATACGCCACAATCCTCTTCGAAGTTGATCTTACGACGACCGTTCTCCCACTCTGGGTTGCAGATGAATGTGTAGCACTTTTCGTCCTTAGCACCAGAACGTACGAACGATACACCCCAACGGTCAGCAGCAGCTGCCTTAACAGTGAATGAGATGTGGTTGTGTGTGCCCAGACGGTTGTAGAGGGTGTAGCCATCGCCCTGCTGCATAACCTTAACCTCAGCAGGCTTGTTGTACTTGGCAGCCATAGCAGGTACCACACCTACAGAGAGAGTACCATTCTCGTGCTGTATGAGCTTATGGCAAACAAGAGCGCCAGACCATGCAGGCTCATTGCCGTCGCCACCACCTACGTTAATATTCTTAGCCCAGATGTTAGCACCCTCGCGGAATGGACACCAGCCCCAGATGTAACGATCGTTGCCGTTACCAGCAGTCTTGCCAGCATAGAACGCACGTGAGTCGAGAACACCCTCGCGGTCGTCAGCAGGCCACTTTGGTCCCTCGTTGAAACACTTCTTGAGATTCTCCCATGAGTCAGCCATCATGTACTTCACCTTACGGCTCCAGCTTGTCTTTACAGACTCGCTATATACGCAGTACCAGTAGTTGCCCATCTGGAATACGTCAGGACACTCCAACATACGGTCCCAGATCATCTTTATCTGCTCACCCTTCTGCCAGTTCTTCATGTCAGTAGAAGTGAACTCAGCGAAGCAAGGGTCGCCACCAGTGAGAGGACGTGTGGCGATGATCATGTGATACTTGCCACCCTCCTCGAAGATCTGTGGGTCGCGGAAGTCAACTGTTGAATAGCCGAAGTCCTTGCCATAGAGAACCCATGAGTTGTCTCGTGTCCAGGTCTTAAGGTCAGGCGATGTAGCACGCATCACAGCCTCTACGTTGGCAAGCGAACCATTGTGACCAGTGTAGTATATGTAGTAGAGGTTGTCTGCCTTCGAGTAGTAACAGCACCCCGTGCCGATGGCAGCATCCTGAGCAGTGTCTGTGCCACCAACAGGAACCCACTCGCCAAGCGATGTGTAGTTAGCACCGTCAGCAGTCTCTACAGCCCATATTGGGTGGAAGCGGTAAGGACGGTTGTTATCATACTCCTGAAGGTACATTACCTTGTATGTGTTCGACTTTTCGTCGTAGAAAGGCATTGGATCGCCTACGCGTCCTACGGCAGGCTTGTAGTAGGTGGAGTAGCCGTCCTCTTCTGTAGGAACTACGACATTGGTAGTGCCAGCCCAATCCTTCTGTGGATCACCAGCGAAGTTGTCGTCGCTGCATGCTGTCAGCGCGAGGGCTGACAGCATAAGTGCAGAATATATCATTGATTTCATAGTTTGTTCATTAATTATAAATTATGCATTAGGACTTACTTTGTGAGATAATCGAATGCGTTAAGCAGAATCTGACCCATATTATCGTGGAGGTTAGATGTGTATGGGGTAGGAGAGTTCCAATCGAACAGACCACTGCCGAGACAGATGATGCCGCCCTTACCAAACTCGCCGTTGTAGTTCTTCAACTCCCATGAGTTCACCTCGAAGCCGTTGCCACTCAGTGCACGACCATTCATTGCTGCCTCAAGCTTGCTGAGGTCGCCTCCGTATGGATCCCAATCGTAGTGGTACTGTGCTGTAGAGTTACAGATGGTGTAGCCATTGTCAACGGTGTAGATAGCGTTAGGGTCTGGACCCTGCTTGAGGTTCTGCCACAGTGGGTGCTCAGGGATGCGGGCATTGAAGTGCCATGGATCGTCGCCCATGAGGTCAGAGCCTTCGCCGCCGCCACCGCCCCAGCAGTTGTTAGGGCAAGCGTTGTCTGGCATTGCACCAAGAGCTACAGCGTAGTTGACAGCAGCACGACTCAGTACGAATGCGCCACCGTTCTTATAGTACTCACGCATTACGCTCACGGCACTCATAGCGTCAGCCTCTGCGCCAGTGAAGCCATTGTAGTTGCCATAGACAGATGTGTGGCGATGCCAGAAGATGAGCTTACACTTAGCGAGTGAAACACTACCGCTTGCAATGTCGCTCCATGAAGCGTACATAGAACCAGGGATATTGCCTGTGAACCACTTAGCTGCTGCCTTCTCCTCATCGTTGAGAGCCTCGATGTTCTCAGCGTTGCTTACGAAAATAGCTACTGGGTCAGAGATTACGGTTACGTTGACAGTGTAGGTTGTAGATGCAGTGTTGTCAGTAACAACGAGTTCGAAAGGCTTTGTGAAGTTGCCACGTGTGCCACTTGCAGGCATGGTGATAGCATCCTCGCTGCATGTTACGGTGAACTCAGCGTTAGAGAGGTCAATGCCGCTCTTTGCAGAAACAGAAACAGAGATTGTCTTTTCTTCCTGATTGATAACGCCCTTTACGCCTTCAAGAAGGAAACCATAAACGATAGCCTCATCGTTGCGTACAGAAATAGTCCAGTCTTTAATGAGGTCGCCATTCTTCACTGTAAGAGTCTGGTCAGCAATGAGGTTGATGTGATCGCCCTGCTTGATGTTTGATGTAGCACCCTCCGAGAGCGTGAGTTTGCTAACTACCATGTCCTGCTTAGCATTGAAGTCAACAGGAACCTTGAGCTTGATGAGCTCAGAATTAACATCAATATAGGCATGGATATTGTCGTTGAGCACCAACTCCATCACGAGACAGTCGCCTGAGACATCCATGCTGCCTGTGTTGTCTTCTGTACAAGATGAGAACAAGCCCACCATTGCCACAGCAGCAATTATAAAAAGTTTATATATAGTCTTCATTATATTATATTTATTATGTATTATTTGTTCTCCCTCCCTTCACGGGAGGGCCGGGGTGGGTCCTTTCCTCTCCCTCAGGGGAGGCAGGGAGGGGCTTTTTACCAGTTGCCTACGTTCTGCTTGTAGTTGCTAGCAGAAGCAGCAATCTGCTCATGAGGGATTGGTAGATACTCGTTCATGTTCTTTGAGAAAACACTGCCATTGAGGAACTGCATTGAGCGACCTTCCTTGTCGTAGAAGTCGTTGATAACCTGAGCAGCCTCACCCCAGCGAACGAGGTCGAAGAAACGCTCGTACTCCATAGCCATTTCAAGACGGCGCTCTGTCTTGACCATCTTGACTACAGCAGCCTTGTCTGTTGTGGTCTTGTAGAGACTTACAGCATAGTGTACGTTGTACTGGTTAGCATAGCTGGCAACGATACTTGACTTCATCATGCCAGCAGCACGAGTGCGTAACTCGTTGACCAGATTAATTGCATCTTCCAACTCGTTCAGTTGTGCCTTAGCCTCAGCACGCATAAGCAGTACGTCAGCATAACGGAAGACGATACGGTTCATAGATGTAGCCCACTGTGAATCGCAAAGGAAGAGATACTTGTCTGTAAGAGCAGGGTCAACATTCTGCTTCAGTGTCACGAAGTAACCGTATGTACCACCCGAACGGCTCCATGTGTTTGTCTCTGCCATCATGTAGTTGGCATTGAACATATAAGGAGTGCCTGGAACACCAACAGTAACGAAGAGACGTGGATCGACTGTCTGCGATGAGCCTACTGTGTAGTTCTTGAGTGCAGTATCTTCCATTGGGAGACCGTCAACAGTTGTCTGGTAAGCATTTACGAGATTCTTTGATGGCTTGTAGAAGTCACAGCCAGAATCGTGAACCTTAGGAATACAAGGAACGATAAGACGGTTAGCGAAGTTCAGGTTACCATAGTTTGTACCGTCATTCTTAGAATACTGGATAGCCCAGATTGACTCCTTACCATTCTCGTACACCTCCTCAGGACGGAAGTTGTTGTGCATATCAACCTCAAGACCGTAATCACGGTAGATGCCTGGCTCAGTATATTTCTTAACCATCTCAAGGTCCTTCTCGTTGATAGAAGTTACCTCGTTGCTGTTAATGTCGTCCTGGTGGTATGCCTTGTAGAGATAAACCTTTGCAAGGAAAGCTGCACATGCAGCCTGTGTAGGACGACCCTTGTCAGCCTGCTTCTGTGGAAGAACAGCGTAAGCATCCTCAAGGTCGTTGATAATCTGCTGCCATGCATCATCGTTAGAATATTCGCGGTTTGAGAGGTTATTGTAGTCTTCCTCTGTCATGTTTGGCTTGTTGACGAAAGGAATATTCTTGAACAGACGCTTGAGTTGGAAGTGACCGTAAGCACGGAGGAACTTCATCTCTGCTGTACGCTGCTGGATGATAGCATTCTCCTGATCGGCAGCACCGAGGACGTCGAGACAGAGGTTGACACGTGAGAGGTACTGATACATCTTGCCCCAGATAGAACCGAAAGGCCAGTCAGTTGACTGAATACCCTTTGCCATCTCAAGGCGGTGGAATGGCTCACCGTCAGAGAACTCTGCACCACCAACGTATGCGTCGTCAGAGCGTGTGTCGTAGTTCCAGAGTGAGAATGAGGCATTCATATCCTCGATAGAGAGAAGACCTGCGTATGCTGAGATGATGAGATTGTCAACATTCTTTGGGTCCCTAACTTCATCCTCTGTCAGTGTACCCTGAGGCACCTGTTCGTCCAGGAAAGATGAGCAGGAAGTCAAGAAGAGACCCCCTCCAATTCCCCCGTAGAGGGGGAGGGCGATCAACATGCTCTTGACTACCTTTTTATATATTGTATGTAAGTTAATCATAACTTTTTGTTTTTTGATTATTTTGTTTAATTTTTTTGTTTCGAATTTTCGATTAATCGATTATTCGAGATTTCGTTTTTCTCCCTCCCTCTACGGGAGGGCTGGGGTGGGTCTTTAGAATGTCACGTTAACACCTGCTGTCAGGTTGAGTGGAATAGGATATCCGAAACCTGGGTTCTCAGGGTCAACACCGGTGAACTTACCTGCCTTGATTGTAAGGAGGTTCTGTGCTGAGATGTAGAAGCGCACACGCTCCAAGTGAAGCTTAGCAGCACTCTCCTTAGTCATGTTATAACCAAGCTGGATATTGCGGAGCTTAGCGTATGAACCATTCTCAACATAGTAAGAAGAAACTGCACCTTCCTTATTATTATCAGCAGTTGTCAGCATTGGGATGTTTGAGTCTGGGTTGCTTGGACTCCATGCATCAAGCACGCGGATACCCTTGTT
Source organism: Prevotella sp. (assembly GCA_045643065.1). GTDB lineage: Bacteria > Bacteroidota > Bacteroidia > Bacteroidales > Bacteroidaceae > Prevotella. The sequence continues at coordinate 21,985 of JAZUKC010000006.1, read as the reverse complement.
CAGATAAGGCACGTTGATGTCTGAGTTAGCCCAGAAGTCTGTGCGCTTCTTATAGTCGAAGGTCATCACGTCAACACCCTGAACACCCTGCCAGAACATAGTCAGGTCGAAGTTCTTATACTGGAGGTAGATATTAAGACCCCATGTGAATGCTGGTGTTGGGTCGTAAATCCAGTCGCGGTCGTCCTCGTTGATGCGACCATCACCATTGATATCCTTATAGCGGATGCGACCTACGCCTGCACCTTCCTGAGTAGCGTGGTTCTCTACTTCCTCCTGGCTCTTGAAGATACCGTCATAGATGTAGCCAACCTGCGAACCCATTGCATGACCGATAACGCTCTTTACACCGTTACCACCGAACGTACCCTTAGATGCGATAGTGAGAGGGAGCTTTGTAATCTCATTGTTATATTTGCCGATGTTACCGCTGATATCCCATGAGAAGTCATTGATGCTGTGGCGATAGCCAACTGTGAGCTCGAAACCGGTGTTCTTCATCTCACCTGCGTTAACCCACTGTGATGTACCCTCACCCATAGCACCGATACCGTCCATTGCTACGAGGATGTCCTTTGTACGCTTGTCGTACCAGTCGAAGCTACCGTAGATGTCGCCATCGAGAATAGAGAAGTCGATACCGATGTTGTGCTGAGCTGTTGTCTCCCACTTGATGTCCTCATTGCCACGCTGCTGACGGATGAAACCGTTGTTCAGAGCATAGCCACCGTTCACACCTGTGATATCGTATGATGTACCAGCTGCGCCTGAACCCCAGAGACCTGTTGTGACAACAGACTGGAACAGTGTGTAGCGAGCAACGTTAGAGATTTCCTGGTTACCAGTCTGACCCCAAGAGTAACGCAGTTTGAGGTCGCGTAGCCATGAGCTTGTGCTCTCCATCCACTTCTCCTGAGAGAGTCGCCAACCGAGTGAGAATGATGGGAACGTACCATAGCGGTTATTCTTACCGAAACGGCTTGAACCGTCGTAACGTACTGTTACAGATGCCATATACTTGTCAGCGTATGTATAGTTCAGCTTGCCGAAGAACGACACGAGTGAGAAACCGTCTGCCGAACCGTAAGACTCCTGACGGCCAGAACCTGCTGATGGCCACATGTAGTTAGGGTTGAGGATAGCATACTCATAACGCTTTGCAGCCATCCACTCATAGTCCTGACGGTTGATCTCTATACCTGCGAGAGCATCGCCACGGTGCTTGCCCTTCTCGAAGTTATAAGTAGCGAGGGCGTTCCACATCCAGCGTGTCCAGTGCTCCTGCTTCTGCTCAGAGGCATTCTCGTCACGGTGAACCTTACCGTTCTCGATTGGATAAGTGAAGAAACGCTGCTTCTTCTGTGTGTAGTCAAGACCGAAGGTTGAGCGAATCTGGAAGTCCTTGAAAGGAGTGATACCGATGTGAACGTCGCCGAATGTACGCCACTGTGAGTAGCGGTTGTCCTTTGAGTTATGAAGCATGCTGAGTGGGTTCTCGCGCTCTGAGTATGCACCGAGCGACTGTGCGAACTCGCCGTTCTCAGCGTAGATAGGGAAGTTAGGGTTAAACTCGAGTGAGTTCTCGAGAATACCGCCAGGAGCATCAACACCCGAAGTGCGGTTCAGGTTGAAGTTCTCGCCGATGGTGAACTTACCATCGAAGAGTTTGTAGTCAGAGTTGGCACGAACAGAGATACGACTGAAGTCTGAGTTCTTGATAGTACCTACGTTGTCGTAGTAACCCATAGAGAAGAATGAAGAGCCCTTCTCCGAACCATTGCTGACAGATACGTTATAGTTCTGAACAACGCCTGTGCGAGTAACCTCGTTGAACCAGTCTGTGTCGCCAGCGTGAACAGATGCACCGTCGTCAAGGTAGTTGTTCATCATGATGTTGTTGAGCATTGGGTTGCCGTTAGCATCATATCCCCAGTCGAAGCGATAGCCCAGAGGGTTGTTGTTAGGGTCACGGCCATCGTTTACGTTTGCCTGCCAGAAAGCCTGACCCCACTCGCGTGCGTTAAGAGTCTTAATCTTCTTTGTATAGAGAGAAGCAGCAACGCTTGCGTCAACGTCTATCTTCAGTTTGCCTTCCTTACCCTTCTTTGTGGTAATGATGATGACACCGTTGGCAGCGCGCGAACCGTATATAGATGCCGAAGCAGCATCCTTCAGCACCTGGATAGACTCAATATCGTTGCCGTTGAGTTCGTGCATACCAGCCTTTGTTGGCACACCGTCAATAATATAGAGAGGGTCGTTGTCGTTGAGAGTTCCGACGCCACGGATGCGGACTGTTGCTGAACCAGAAGGGTTACCATCTGCCGAAATGTTCATGCCTGGCACACGACCCTGCAGAGCCTTCATTGGGTTGTTCTCGTTCTGCTTCTGCAGTTCGGTGACGCTCACCACGCTGACAGCACCTGTCAGGTCAGCCTTCTTCTGGGTGGTATAACCAGTGACTACCACCTCGTTCAGGCCAGTGGCATCTTCTTCCAATACCACGTTCATCTCTGCCTTTGCTGGCAGGGTCTGTGGCTTCATGCCGATGAACGAGAATGTGATCATGGTGCCTTCCTTGACGCTGAGCGTAAAGTTACCGTCAAGGTCGGTGACGGTGCCTGTGCCGCCTTCCACCTGTACGGTAGCACCCATTACAGGATCACCGAACGTCTTGTCGGTGACGGTGCCCTTCACCTGAATGTTCTGTGCAACGGCGATGACCGAACAGAACATCAGCAGAAGTAGCACGGAGCAAATCTTCTGTAGATTTTTCATTGTTTAGTTTGTTTTAGTTATTGTTGAATTATTGAAATAATCATTGTGAGGCTATTAGTGTTTCGCAACTATCAGCGTAGTGTTTCACAACTATCAGTGTAGTGTTTCGCTACTAACAGCGTTGTGTTTTGCTACTAACAGCGTTGTGTTTCGCTACTAACAGCGTTGTGTTTTGCTACTAACAGCGTAGTGGTTAAATATCGTTTGATAGAGTAAGAGGCGTCGTTTGTTGTTTGCAAAGTTAATTTTTTAAATTTATCAATAAGTATAATTGTGTTTCAATCGCTAATATTTCTGTTGCGTGGTACAAATGGGTTATTATTAGGTACGATTTTTGTGGATTGGGGTACGATATTTCGTGAAAAATGTGTCATAATTGTAGAAAATTGTTTCACTGCAACATTTTTCCTTGCTGATGAAACTTTTTATAATAAATAAATACGCCTCTGGTGCTACCTTTGCAGAGAGGTTCGAGAAATTAAGAAATTAAGAGATTAAGAAATTAAGAGATTAAATAACTATAAAATAAATTAATAACTAAAACTAAAAAAAGCAAATGAAGAATCTACAAAAGATTTTCTCTCTGATGCTCCTTATGGTCTGTGGCACAGTCATGGCGCTGGCACAGAACATTCAGGTTAAGGGCACCGTCACTGACAAGACGTACGGCGAACCTGTCATCGGAGCGAGTGTCGTAGTGGTGGGCACGCAGACTGCCACGATAACCGACATCGATGGTAATTTCCAGATTAGTGCTCCAAAGAATGGGCAGCTGCAGTTCTCGTACGTGGGTATGAAGACGCAGACTGTCGGCGTAGCGGAGACTGTGAACATCGTCCTTGAGGAGGATGCTAACATCATGGAGGAGGTTGTGGTGACTGGTTACCAGGTTCAGCGCAAGGCGGACTTGACAGGTTCGGTAGGCGTTGTGGATAACAAGGACTTCAAACCAAGTTCTACTGACCCAATGTCTGGTCTGCAGGGTAAGATTGCAGGTATGACGATTACAAGCAGCGGTTCGCCAGCAGGCGAGGCAAACATCCAGATTCGTGGTTTCGGATCGATGGGCGGTTCAAACACTGCTCCGCTGATCATCCTGGATGGCGTTCCTTACAGTGGTTCGATGAACACATTGAACTCTGCCGACATCGAGTCGATGCAGGTGCTGAAGGATGCAGCCTCTGCATCTATATATGGTTCGCGCGCTGCCAACGGTGTAATCATCGTGACAACGAAGAAGGGCAAGAAGGGCGACAACGTGAACATTGACTTCAACGCATCGCTGACCACCTCATGGATGTCGCAGAAGATGTCTCTGCTCAGCACTGGCGAGTATGCCTCGGCTCTGGCACAGGCAGCGATGAACGACGGTGTGAACCCTGAGACATACGCTAACACATACGGCCTGACTCTGCATGCACAGAACGGCATTGCTGCTTCGGCATACAATCCGGTGACAGGACAGGTGGAGCAGTTCATGGTGAACGGTCGCTATGATGGCTTCATGAATGCTAAGCGCACAATGATGTTCAGCGACACCGACTGGGTTGATGCCATCAGCCGTAAGGGCATGACGCAGAACTACGACCTTTCGCTCTCAAAGGCTTCGGACAAGGGCGCGTCGCTCTTCTCGTTCGGATACAAGAAGGCAACAGGTGTGCTGAAGAACACTGACTTTGAGAACTTCACTGGCCGTATGAACACCTCATACAAGATAAACAGCATCGTAACCGTAGGCGAGAATGCTACGATCTCTTATTCTAATAATGTAGATTGCGCTCCAATGGAGAGTGCGCTGAAGATGGCTCCAACGCTTCCTGTATATGAAGAAGATGGAACAACATTCTCTGGTCCTGTCGGAGGCATGTCTGACCGTCAGAATCCACTGCGTGAGCTGTATCACAACCGCGACAACAGACTGAAGAAGTGGCGTCTGTTTGCCAACGCATACGTTGACATCACCCCAGTGAAGGGACTCCTGATCCGTTCGAACTTCGGTCTTGACTATACAAATGGCAATATCCGCTCAGTGACCTACAAGTGGCATTCAGACGTTGTCAATAACGATACCAACGCTTCTGTAATGTCTCAGAGCCAGTCAACAAAGTGGACATGGTCGAACACTGCTCAATATACATTCGACGTGAACGACCACAACTTCGTGATTCTCGCAGGTCTTGAGGCACACCAGGACAACGGTCTTGACTTCTCTGCACGCCGTGTAGATTATGTGCTTGAGAACTATGACTACATGTGGCCTAACGCAGGTACAGGTATCCAGACGGTATCAGGTGCTGGCGATTCATACAAGCTGATGTCTTACTTCGGCAAGGTTGACTACAACTGGCAGGACCTGCTGCTTGCTTCTTTCACAATCCGTCATGACGGTTCGAGCCGTTTCGGTGAGAACCACCAGTTCGGTACATTCCCTTCTGCATCTCTCGGCTACCGTATCTCAAAGCATATCAATGCCGATTGGGTACGCGACATCAAGGTGCGTGCATCATGGGGTCAGACAGGTAACCAGGCAATGAACTCAAACATAGCACACTTCGGTCTTTACCGTGCTGACTATGGTGCTGACCGTGGTACATCTACTGCCTACGATATCAACCTTCAGGGCTCAGGCGTGCTGCCTTCTGGCTTCATCAAGATTCAGTCGTCTAACCCTGACCTGAAGTGGGAGACAACCTCACAGTGGAACTTCGGTGCTGACTTCCAGCTCTTTGACGGTTCGCTCTATGGTGGTGTCGATGTCTTCCTGAAGGAGACAAAGGACATGCTCGTACAGCCTGCTTACCTCGGTGCTATCGGTGAGGGTGGTGCAACATGGATCAACGGTCCTACGATGAAGAACAACGGTCTTGAGCTGAACCTCGGCTACCGCCACACTACAGGCTATGGTCTGCAGTATAACATCAATGGCAACATCGACTTCTTCCGCAACAAGGTTACTTATCTGCCAGAGAAGTCGAAGAACTCATACGAGCACAATGACTTCCATAACCTCGCCGACGATGCACGTCCATACGGTTCGCTCCTTGGCTATGTAGTAGAAGGTCTGTATCAGAGCCGCGAAGAGGTGATCTCTGCAGGACAGCCTGCTGCACGTGTTGGTGGTCTGAAGTATGCTGACCTCAACGGTGATGGCAGAATTTCTGAGGCTGACCGCACATGGATCTTCAATCCAGTTCCAAACTTCTCTTACGGTCTGAACATCGACCTGTCTTGGAAGAACTTCGACTTCAACATGTTCTGGCAGGGTGTTGCCGGTGTTGACGTAATCAACAGCCAGAAGTACCAGACAGACTTCTGGTCGCTCACCGACCCAGGTTCAAACAAGGGTAACCGTCTGCTCGATGCATGGAATGCTGGTAACACAGAATCACTCATTCCTGCACTGACACTTAGCAACAGCGCTGACGAAGGTCGTCTTTCTACATACTTCGTAGAGAATGGTTCGTACGCAAAGCTCCGCACACTGCAGCTTGGCTACTCTCTTGACCATAAGCTTCTGAAGAAGATCATGATGAACAAGGCTCGCTTCTTCATTTCAGGTGAGAACCTCTGGACCATCAAGTCAGGTTCGCTGACATGTACCGACCCAGAGAATCCTTCGTTCGCTTATCCTCACACAGCTTCATTCACAGTAGGTCTGCAGTTGGGATTCTAAGACCCCCCGGCCCCCTGAGAGGGGGAGGGACCCCCCGGCCCCCTGTAAGGGGGAGGGAGAAAAATCGAAATCTCGAATAATCGAATAATCGAAAATTCGAAACAAAAAAAATTAACAAAATAATCAAAAACAAAAAGTTATGATTAGCTTTAACAATATAATAAATAAAGTGAAGCATTCTATGCTCCTGCTTGGAGGAACTGTCAGCTTGCTAACTGTGGGAGGATTCTCTTCTTGTAGCGTTGATGATGTCAAGCCACAGGGAATGCTCGATCAGGAGACAGCCTTTCAGAATGCTGATAAGGTGCTCGTAGCAGCATACGCTGCCATGGGCGACGACTGGTACTCTTATCCTTTCAACCTTTGGCCATACGGCGATATGTCTGCCGACGATTGCTACAAGGGTGGTTCTGGTCTTGGTGATACTGGCTATCATCCTATGGAGGTATTCTCTTCTCTTACCAACGACCGTGGTGAGTTCGACGAACTCTGGTATCGTCTCTATGTTGCTATCTCTCGTTGCAACAATGTCCTTTCTGCTGTAAAGCAGGCTCCAGAGGGTCAGAACCTTAAGCAGATAGAGGCAGAGGCACGTTTCCTCCGTGCACATTTCTATTATAAGCTTCAGCAGATGTGGTACGAGGTGCCACTCGTGAAGGAAGGTATGGACAACGCTACGGTTGAGGCTACGAAGCAGTCATCGCATGCAGAAGTTATGCAGTTCCTTGTTGATGAGTTTGAGTTTGCATACAAGAACCTTGACTATTCAGAGCCAGGCAAGACAGGCCGCGCAACTAAGAATGCAGCAGCTGCTTACCTCGCTAAGGTTTATCTCAACTGGGCTTACGGTGATGGCTATGAGTCAAATACCGGTTATGGACACATTGACAAGGATAAGATGACACTTGCTAAGAATTATGCTGAGGATGCTCTTACAAGTGGCAAGGGTGGTAATGCTTTTGTTTATGATCTAAACGATGACTTCGGCGACGCTTTCATGCAGGGTAACAAGAACTCTAAGGAGAGCATCTTCGCTGTTCAGCATTCAGACAAGGCTGACGACGGCACACAGTTTGGTCGTGGCAACTGGTCGAACATGCTTAACGGCTGCTGGGGCATCTGGTCTTGCGGATGGGACTTCCACAAGCCATCTCAGAATCTCGTAAATGCATTCAAGACAAAGAACGGTCTGCCAATGTTCGACGATTATAACGACGATCACAATACATATCCTGTGAATGGCGCTACTACAGGTCAGAGGTGGGATCCACGTCTCTTCCATACTGTTGGTATGCCAACCTTCCCTTACAAGTATGAGACTTCATACGTCGTAGATGGTCAGACACGTTCGCTTGTTCTCACAATGGACAACAGCCGTAACCCTGCCGACTATGGTTACTATACCAGCATGAAGGAGGTTCCACAGCGTTCGAATGGCGAGACCTACGACAACCCATGGCAGGCATTTGCCATGAACGACTATGTGTTCCGTGCATCAGACGTTATGCTGATGCTTGCTGAGGCTTACATCGAGCTGAACGAACCAAAAAAGGCACTTCAGTTGGTTAACAAGATTCGTCTGCGTGCTAAGGATTCTGTAAAGAAGTACATCTCATACGCTGCTGAACAGTGCGAGATTATTGAGTATCCTGATAACGCATTCGATAATAAGGATTATGCTCGTAAGGCACTTCGTTGGGAGCGTCGTCTTGAGCTTGCTATGGAGGGCCACCGCTTCTTTGACCTCCGTCGTTGGGGTATGCTCTCTTCTACTCTGAACGATGAGTACTTCCCTGTTGAGAAGGACTCTAAGTATGAAGGCAAGGCATACGCAAGCTACCTCGGTGGTGCTCACTTCACAAAGGAGAAGAACGAGTACTTCCCAATAGCTTCTAACCAGATTAACTATGTTCCTGGTCTCTACCATCAGAACAAGGGATACTAATTAATTAATAATGAATAATTAATAATGAATGATGCATATTTTTATAATGCATAATTCATAATTATTAAATGAAGAATTGATAATGAAAAAAATAACATCAATCATATTAACTCCCTTGACAGCGGTGGTCTTCACCGCCTGTCAGGATCGAGATCTGCCAGGTACTGGCGAGATGGTTATCCCTGCGCCTGACGCTTCGGCTATAACAAGTGGTGCAAGTGGTACAAACAACTACGACTACACCATTTCGTGGACTCCTGCCAATAATGGCGCTGACATGTACATAGCAGTATATCGTGACTGGAGCATGCAGCAGGAACTGACAAAGCAGGACGGCAACTCATACACTCTCAGCAATATTGAGACTGGCATCGAGTACGAATTCCTCCTCAAGTACCGTAAGGTTGTGGACGGCGTTGAGTACACATCGCCTGGTACTGTCATCAAATACACACGTAATGGCGCACAGAAGGTTGGCGATCTGGCTATGAAGCAGATAGAGATGGCTGACGGCGTTACTCAGAACATTGAGGTGTCATGGACTCCAAGCTCTGACGCTACAAACTACGAGGTCACATATTACAAGGACGGCAACAAGCAGACAAAGTCTCTTGACGCTTCGGCTAAGGGCATGACAATTGCTGACGTAAAGTTCGGTGAGACATGGACCGTAGAGGTTGTTGCTGCTAATGCTGAGGGCAAGTCGCTCCCTGTTGTATCTTCACTCCTCATCGGTAAGACTAAGTTCGCATTCCTCTCACAGTATGCAACTCCTGAGGCATGTGTCGCTGACGGCGACGACGACGAGGCTTCGGCATGGCTTTGGTTCCACGAGAACTATCCAGACGGTAAGTTCCTCTACTTCGGCGACATCAAGTCTGCTAACGATCTCTCTCCTTACCGCATGCTCTTCTGGATGTATGACATCGAGACTGGCAACGAGGCTGACGTATGGACTCTCAAGGGTGCAGAGACAGCGGTTATGGCAGCTCCTTATATTAAGACATATGTACAGAATGGCGGTAACCTCCTCCTCTGGCAGCATGCAGTAGCTTACGTTGGCTACATTGAGCGTCTTGATCTCCAGATGATGAAGGATGCTGGTGGCGATGGCCGCTCTATCAACTGCGGTCCTGGTGGACCAAACCCTGACCTTTGGAAGATGGGTGCTTCGTTCAAGGGCGACGAGTATGTCGTAAATTACACAACACATCCTGTTTTCAAGAATATGAACATAGAGAACAACGGTGGTCAGCGTCTTGTTCCTTGTAAGGGTCCAGGTTGGACAGAGGACCATAACTTCTGTCTCGCTGGTATTCAGAGCAAGCTTGTAGGTAGTGAATTTGACATTCATACCAACGCTTGCTATGACGAACTCACCAAGAAGCATGGTATCTATCCTCTCGGCACATGGGACGGCCAGTGGGTACAGCTCCAGCAGCTCAACGTCTGGGAGGCAAAGGCTGCTCCTATGGCTCCTAACGGTTTCGACAAGGGTGGTTCTATCCTCTGCATCGGTAACGGTGGCTTCGAGTTCTCTATGAAGAACAGCGACGGTACTCCTGACAAGAGCGCTAAACCAAAGAACAACGCTCAGCAGGATAACATTCTGAAGTTCGCTAAGAACTGTATCGAGTACCTCATGTCAATCTAATTCGTAGTCGATATTTCTAAATAAATCTTAAAAAAGTAAGCATCTGTTCTCGTTTGTGGCATTTTTGTTTTAATTTTGCCATAAATGAGAATAGATGCTTACTTTTTTTATATTACTATATGAAAGAAAATTGTAAATACACCCTTATTATCCTCTTAGTCATTCTGATGACTGCATGCAGCCATTCAAGTGTCAAATATCGCATTGGCGTCTCGCAATGTTCCGACGACTCATGGCGTACTAAGTTGCAGGCAGAACTTGAGATGGCTACCTACTTCAACGAAGGAGTGGAACTCAAGATGGCTACTGCTAACGACGACGACAAGGTGCAGTCTAAACAGATTGACTCCCTCATAAATGAGGGCATAGACCTGCTCATTGTCTCACCAAACCAGGTTAACGGTGTCTCTGGTGCCATTGAGCGCGCTATGGAGAAGGACATCCCTGTCATTCTCTACGATCGTAAGACCGACTCGCAGAAGTTCACTGCTTTCATGGGCGCAGACAACGAACTGATTGGCGATATGCTGGGTGAGTATGTCGCAGGGCAACTCGGCGGAAAAGGCAATATCGTTGAGATTGGCGGACTTAAGGGCTCGTCGCCAGCAATAGAGCGCCATCGTGGTTTTGTCAATGCTATCAATCGCTACCCCGACATTCATATCATAGCAACAAAGGATGGAGACTGGAAGGAACCGTCGGGTGAGAAAGCCATGAAGCAGATTCTGCAGGAACTGCAGGCACTTCCTGCAGGAGTGCCTGAGATAGACTGTGTCTTCGGTGCCAACGATCGTATGGCAGTAGGAGCGCGCTCTGCCTACGAGAAATTCTTCAGCATACATCCAGAACTCAAGATGCGCAGTCCTAACACCTTGTTATACATTGGTGTTGATGCGCTTCCAAGCAAGGATAAAGGCATAGGACAGGTCAACGACGGCATACTCACGGCTTCGGCCATCTATCCTACTCAAGGCACCGAACTGCTTGAACTGGCACTGCATATCCTCAACGGTGAGGAGTATGAGAAGGTGAACATGATGCAGACAAGCATCGTTACGTCGGCAAATGCGCGTGTCCTTCTCATGCAGCATGAAGAGGTTGTCCAGCGTGGTGAGTATCTGAAGAAGATGCACGACCGTGTTGACACTATCCTTAGCGAACTCGGTACCGAGCGCATACTGCTTGTCCTGATCATTGTCGTAACCATCGTCATCTGCACCCTGCTCGTCTTCATGGTGCGTGCCTATCGTGCAAAGCATGAACTCAACGAGGAGTTGGGCAAGCGAAATGAGGAACTCAGCAAGGAGAAGGAAATTGCTGAGCGTCAGCGTGACGAACTTGAGGAACAGCGCGATAAACTAATAGAAGCAACCATGTATGCTGGTTTAGATACCAACAGCAAGCAGCAGGGAGAGGATGTTCTGACAGGCGATGAGCATACTTATAAGGTGGAGTCTGAATTCATGAAGAAGTTCAACAAATGTGTTGAGGCACATCTTTCTGATTCTGACCTCTCTGTCGAAGATCTTGGTTCTGACATGTGCCTGAGCCGAGTACAGCTCTACCGAAAGGTAAAGGCGCTCACTGGCAAGAGTCCGGTAGAGATAATCCGTGAGACACGTCTCATCCGAGCATCACAACTTCTCGTTGACTCCTCCCTAAGTGTCAGTGAGATAGCCTATCGTGTAGGATTCTCTTCACCATCCTACTTCACCAAGTGCTACCGCGACATGTTCGGCAAGTCGCCTACTGAGGTGCAGGGGAAGTGATTTAGTTGTTTGGTTGTTTAGTTGTTTGGTTGTTTAGTTGCTACTGTTGCTAGTTGGACTGCTTATCCGCGACGCGATTAACTGAACCACACAATTAACTAAACCACCAAACAACTAAACCACCAAACAACCAAACAACATTTAATAATATTGTAATATGATAGTTGCCTGAAATAACCAGAATTTGCCTACCTTTGCAAAATAAAAACGTTTGATAAATGAAAATACTGGTTGTTGACGACGAACAGGATATCTGTGAGATATTGCAGTATAACCTTGAAATTGAAGGATATGAGGTAACCACGGCTAACTCTGCCGAGGAAGCTCTTTCGTTACCACTATCCCAGTTCTCGCTTATCCTTCTTGACGTGATGATGGGCGAGATATCTGGTTTCCAGATGGCAATGATTCTTAAGGATAGGGAAGACACACGCTCTATACCAATAATTTTTATTACTGCCCTTGACGGCGAGGATGATATAGTCAGAGGATTAAACATCGGTGCTGATGACTATGTCTCTAAACCGTTGAGTCTGAAGGAGGTAAAGGCACGAGTGAGGGCTGTGCTTCGTCGTGCTACTGTTGCTGAAGGGGTAGGGGAGACACCTGCTGGTTCAGAGGCTGCTGTTGTCTTTGAGGGCATTAGACTTAATCTTGATTCGAAGAAGGCGATGCTCGATGGCGAGGATGTGTCGCTTACCAAACTCGAGTTTGAACTGCTTGCTTTGCTTATCCAAAATGCCAATAGGGTGTTCTCTCGAGAGGAACTCCTGCGACGCTGTTGGCCACAGGATGTCTTTGTGCTGGACAGAACGGTAGATGTAAACATCACTCGCCTGAGGAAGAAACTTGGACGTTACGGCAAGCACATAAAGACAAGAGTGGGCTACGGATATGGCTTTGAGGCGTGAATGTTTTATAATGTTTAACGGTTAATGTTTAATGGTTAACGTTTAATGTTTAACGATTGGCAGTAAGAAAACCATCCGGATGCCCCTTAACCTTTAACCGTTAACCTTTAACCCTTAACCGTTAACCGTTAACCCCTTACCAATTAAAATAGTATTGAGATCGTTTCAGAAAAATCTACTGGTCAGCATTGGTGGCATATTCCTGCTGTTTGCCACATGCTTCAGTGTCTATCAGTATCAGCGCGAAAAGGAGTACAAGATTGATATCCTGCACTCCCGGTTGTTGATGTATAACTACGAGATGATACAGACATTAGGAGAAGACAGCGTCGTCTGCTATGAACCATTCCGCCGGTACGTGGAGCGCCACAACATGGAGGGACTGCGCGTTTCCATAATAAGCAAGGACGGAAGAGTGTTGCAGGATAGCCATGACAACAAAGTCGATTCCCTTGGCAACCATCTGAAACGTAAAGAGATACAGCAGGCCCTGCAGCAGGGAAGTGGCTATGACATTAAGCGACTGTCAGAATCTACCCACGAGACTTACTTCTATTCTGCTACACGTTTTGGAGACATCATTGTGCGAGCAGCAGTGCCTTACTCTGCAGAACTTACCCGTTCGCTGCAGGCAGACAACACGTTCCTCTACTACGCCATAGTGCTTACGGCACTGCTTGGACTTGCACTCTACTGGAGTACCCGCCGTATCAGTCGCCACATAGGTTATCTGCGCGAATTTGCGTATAAGGCAGAGAAAGGACAAGAGCTTGACCACGAACTTGAACGCCATCTCCCAGATGACGAATTGGGTGCCATCAGTCATACTATCATACAGCTATACTGGAAGTTACGACATTCCGAAGAGGAGAAAGTGCGCATAAAGCGACAACTCACTCAGAATGCTGCCCACGAACTTAAGACACCTGCCGCCAGCATACATGGATATCTTGAGAGCATACTTGAGCATCCTGATCTGCCGGAAGACAAGCGGCAGCACTTCCTTGAACGTTGCTTTGCACAGAGCGAACGAATGAACAAACTGCTCTCTGACATGAGTGCGTTGACAAAACTCGACGAGATGCCACTCAGCATCAGGTCTGATGTAAAGACGTGCAGCATAGATGTCGTGCCTATTGTACATAGCGTCATGGAGGACGTGAATCTGCAGATGCAGGAGAACAACGTCCACGTGGAATACGATATGCCGCATGTGATCATGGTTGCGACTCCACTTGGCGAGGCCGAAGGTGCATCAGCAATGTACAGCATCTTCCGAAACCTGGTTGACAACGTGCTATCTTATGCCGTCGGTGTATCTGCAATAAGGATAAACTATCATGATGGCGAGTTTACTTTCTCTGACAATGGTGTGGGAGTTCCTGCCGAACATCTGCCATACTTGTTTGAACGCTTCTACCGTGTAGATAAAGGTCGCAGCAGAAAGTTAGGCGGAACTGGTCTCGGACTTGCCATAGTGAAGAACGCCGTTGCAATACATGGTGGGGAAGTGATGGCAGAAAGAACCCCTGGTGGAGGACTAACCATAAGGTTCAGATTGTCTCCGAAGGCCAAGAAATAGTAAGCATTTAGGCATCTTTTTATTAAAGCAAACCAGACATAATATTGCAATCCTGTTACATTACGGGGTTGCAATATTTTTGTATTATGCCGGAAACCATTCTGTAATACGGTCATTGTACTTTTGCAGCATCAATGAGAGACACATCATCTTCTCTCGTTGCAAAACAATAACAATGAACAAAGAAAAAGCAGAAAGAATCATTAAGTATTACAATTGGATGAGATTCATCATCCTCGTGCTGTTCCTGGCATTTGTGTTTATAGGTGTAGCAAATGCTCAACCCCAATTTCATGGTATCCTACGCGGAAAGTTTGAGTATCAGCCAGATATTGATGCTGGCCGTTTTGAGGTGCGTAACGCCCGCCTCTCTGCCGAAGGCAATCTTCCTTTCCGCTCAGCATACAAGCTGGAGGTAGATCTCTGCGACGAATCGGCAATTAAGATGAAGGACGCATGGGTAAGGCTGCATGTGCCGTTGGACAAGGACGACCATTCGCTTCGCGTAACCATAGGTCAGCAGCGAATGCCTTTCTCCATCGATGCCCATCGCAATCCCTCAGCCCAATAACTTACAATCAAAGTACAAAATAACACGCCAATAGTATGAATACTTTGTTTCTTGGAATTGTGATATTCCTCATCGTCCTTGCCATTTTCGACCTTGTGGTCGGCGTTAGCAATGATGCGGTCAACTTTCTTAATTCGGCCATCGGCGCAAAGGTGGCTAAGTTCAAGACCATTCTGCTCATCGCAGCCATCGGTGTGTTTGCCGGAGCGGCCATGAGCAACGGCATGATGGACGTGGCGCGACATGGAATCATGACGCCGGAGTATTTTTCTTTCTACGACGTTATATGCGTTTTCCTCGCCGTTATGGTCACTGACGTCATCCTTCTTGACATCTTCAACACGCTCGGTATGCCTACTTCGACTACCGTCAGCATGGTCTTCGAACTCCTTGGCGGTGCATTTGCCATTGCGCTCATACAGATTATGAGCGGTGTGACGGATGCTAACGGAGTGGCTTTGTCATTGGGCGACTTGCTCAACACGGAGAAAGCGCTGAGTGTCATACTGGGTATCTTCCTCAGCGTCGCTATCGCCTTCGTATTGGGAACACTGGTTCAGTGGATTGCACGTATGATCTTCACTTTCACTTACCGCGTAAATGGCGCGACGACTGATGTGAAGGGCGACATGGGAGGACTGACAAACTCTTCGCTGAAGATAGGTATCTTCGGTGGAATTGCCGTAACGAGCATCATCTGGTTCCTTCTTATCAACGGTCTGAAGGGCTCAAGCTTCATGACGCCTGATGTGAAAGAGCAGATAAACGAGAACGCATGGATTATTCTTGGAGGGGGATTCGTCATTTTCTCTCTTGTCATGACCGCGCTCAGTGCCTTCAAACTCCCTGTGCTTAAGTTCGTTGTGCTGCTCGGAACCTTCGCACTTGCCATGGCATTTGCAGGTAACGACCTCGTCAACTTTGTTGGTGTACCGCTCACCGGACTTGATGCTTACAACGATTTTGTAACTAACGGCAACGGCGATGCATCTGAGTTCATGATGAAATCGCTCATGGACTCTGCTCATACGCCTACTATCTACCTCGTACTTGCTGGTGTCGTCATGGTCCTGTCGCTCGTTTTCTCGAAGAAAGCGCAGAATGTCGTCAAGACTTCCGTTGACCTTTCGCGTCAGGATGAGGGCGACGAGATGTTCGGTTCGAGTGCTGTGGCAAGAATCCTCGTGCGTAATGCGCAGAAGACTGCTATTGTTGTCTCAGGTATGGTGCCTAAGTCTGTCAGCCGATGGATAGACTCTCGCTTCAATACTGATGGCTCATTGCTCGTTGATGGTGCTGCTTTCGACCAGATACGTGCTGCTGTCAACCTTGTGCTTGCAGGCCTTCTCGTTGCTATGGGTACAAGCATGAAGCTGCCACTTTCTACTACCTACGTGACATTCATGGTTGCCATGGGTTCGTCTTTGGCAGACAGGGCGTGGAGTAGGGAGAGTGCTGTCTTCCGTATCACTGGCGTTTTGAGTGTCATTGGCGGATGGTTCATCACCGCTGGCGCTGCTTTCATAATGTGCTACCTCGTCACCAACCTGCTCCATTTTGGTTCTTTCGTCGCCATGGGCATTGCCATCGTGGTTGCCATCGTGCTTCTCGTGCGCAGCAATATGAAGTATAAGGGCGTGAAGGAAACCAGTCAGAGCGACCTGTTATTCAAGCAGTTATGCCGTTCGAAGAATAAGAACGAACGCTGGCAGCTGCTTCGTATGCACGTAGCGCATGGCAATGCCGAGCAACTTCACTTTGCTGCTGAGTGCTATCAGGCTATCACCGAGGCGTTCCTCCATGAGGAATACCGTCCGTTGCGCCATGCCACTCACCACATTGAGACAGCTCGCAAGCAACTGAAACGTCAGCGTCGTCGTGAGATTATCGGTCTCCGAAAGATTGAACCAATACTTGCTGTGGAGAAGAACACATGGTATTTCCTGACGAACAGCAGCATTGAGCAGTTGCTCTACAGTCTGAAGCGCATCAACGATCCATGCCGTGAGCACGTCGGCAACAGCTTCTCGCCTGTCTCGGGTGAATATACCTATGCCTTTATCAGCATACAGAAGCAGATCAGGCATATCTTCCAGCAGATTGAGGCAATCGTTTCGTCGTCTGAAAGCATGAGAGATAAGGTGCAGTCTGTGCGCAATCAGGCTGAGGTAATACAGAACAAACTCTCCGATTACCGCAAGCAAATCATCGATTCCATGCAGCAACAGACCGTCAACATTGAGTCTGCCACCGTCTTCCTGAACATTATCCAGGAGTCGCAGCAGCTCCTCAGCTGTCTCCGTCACATGTTAAGAGGCATGGAAAAGTTCAATGAATAGTCCAGAATTATTAAGTTTAACCTTATGATTCGTAATGTTTCATTCTCCGATTAGTATCGATTCATCCCCCGAATCGTAGCCTTTTATCCAGTAATTACTCAGTAATCACAATGTAAAGACTGAGTAATTACACTGTAAAGACTCAGTAATTACACTATAATTACTGAGTCTTTACTACATGAATCAATACCTTTCGCCCGATAAAACGCACTTATTCACCCAATGAACAGCATTGATTTGGTTGCAGTAAACCAGCAAATAAACGAATTTTCTGCCACCCAAACATTTTTCTTCCCTTAATCTTTTGCCGTTTGAAAAATAATTATTACTTTTGCAAACGAATCCAAGCCGATAGCGGGTCGGATGCATCCGGCATGTGGGGGATTCCTATATATAGACAAATAACACAAAATTACACGGTATAAAATTATGACAATAGCACAATCAACAACATATCAGAGTGAGGTCATGAATATGATGTCATTCGTGAAGACAGAAGAAACCTTTAAGAAATTGAAGAAAGTTATGGCAGAATTCTTTGCAAAGGAAGCTGACAAGGAGTTAACTCGGTTATGGGAAGAAGGAACTCTGAATGATAACCGAATAGAGGAATTCCGTAACCTCCATGAACGCACACCATACGTATGAACAAGCAAGAACACATAGTACTGGATACAAATGTACTATTGATGTGCATACACCCACAGAGTAAGTATCGTAAGATTTGGCAGGCGTTTCTTAACGAAGAATACATCTTATGTGTCAGCAACGATATCCTGGAAGAATATTCTGAGGTGATAGCACGAAATATCAACGTTAAGGTTGCAGATTATATTCTTCAGGTCATCCTGTTACATGAAAATGTAAAGTTCTATGATCCTCATTATAGATTTAAGTTGATAAAGGATGATGAAGATGACAACAAGTTTGTAGATTGCGCTTTCGCAGCAAACGCTAAATGCATTGTAACAGAGGACCATCACTTTAGTGTCCTACGAAATATCGAATTTCCACGTATTGAGGTAGTAGGCATTGACTTGTTTGTTCAGACACTTCAATAGATCTCAGCAGCTATGCCGATTCCTTTCTTGTAAAGGATAGCATAGCTGCTGATTTTTTTGTTATTGTACATGTGAAGAATTGTAATGTTCTATTACTACATTCGGTCTTTAGCATCCTTGCCGGCACCCGTTCCTTTGTATTTGCTTTTTGTTTGGTTGAAAGCATAGCGGATGGAGAACTTCAATCGCTGTGACGAGTGGCGGTTGCATTGATACATCTGGCTATCACCGCTGTCCATGAGTATGTCCTGACCGGTGCGATAGAGAATGTCGTTGGCGGACAAGCGTAGTGTGAGGGCATTGTTTCGCAGGAGAATCTTCTGTATGGATGCAGAAAGTCCGGCATTCCAACGCATCAGGCGGTAGTTCTGCACATTGCCTGGTGAATTGAGATTGAGGTTACACTCTATCTGCCAGTTTTGAGGCAGTCGAAGGGTGTTGTTGGCATTAAAAATGAAGACAGGGTCATTATACGATTTCATTCGCTTGTCAGTTGCCTCACGCGGATCATCCAACTCAAGAGTAAGGAACTGCTGCTGATAACCTACAGTCCAGTTCATGGTGTAAGGACCGAATGTAGGCGAAGCATTGATGTAACCGATGAGTGTACGCACTGGCTTAGGCAGATTGATGCGTCGGTAAACCAATACACCCTCCTCTGCAGGAGTCTGCTCGCTGATATAAGGATATTGCCATTGCGAAATCATGTGGTCACTTTGGCTGTAACTGAGCGAACCAAGTAACCAGCGCCAACGAGCATTAAGACCTAACTCGTGCTGAATCTGATTACGAAGCTGCGAGTTGCCTTGCATCAGTATGGAGTGACTGGCATATGTAGTGGCATCTGTCAGGTGATAGAAGTTGGGACGTACGGTTTTGGTGTTGTAGCTTAGCGATAGACCTACTCTGCCAAGCTGAAGTGAATAAGACAATGAAGGGTAGAGTCCATGGCGTGTGTCACGCACATTGGCATCAGCATTGATAAGATTGGTATAATCAAAAGTTACGCACTCGTAGCGTGCACCAATCTTCGCCACACCATATTTACCGAAGTTTGCCATGTATTCCATGAATGCTGTATATGTATCTTCGTTAGTCTTGGAATGAGAGTCAGCAATGTACTCTTGATTAATGGTGTAATCAATATTGCGCTTCACCCATATCATCTCCGTTCCGGTATTCAGCATTCCTTTCCACAAAGGATAAGACACAACCAACTTCGTGGCAAGCAGATTGCTTGACGAATTGCTTGACGAATAGACTTTGTCGCTATAACTTTCCATATCCTCAGTTGCCCCCTTGGTATTCCAGTCAAAGTTCCAGTCGATACCAATCTTTCCCCATTGCCCGTTGTAGTAGGTGTTCAGGTTGTAGCCGAGAGGTGCAGTATAGTTGGTGAATGTTTCTGATAGGATTGTTTTGTAGAACGCCCCATTGTTGTAAACATCCTCGTGCAGCAACAGCGGACTCTCGTTGCTGAACATGTGGTCAATCTGGAAGCGCATACCAAGACTATGCTTCTCGTTGACCATCCAGTTGGTGCCCAATGCGTAGTTCATACCATGTCCGGCAGTCCTTGTGTCTGCCCATCCTGTCTGCCAATTCTCGTTGAGCATGTTACCTGCCTTCGTAAAGATATGCTGGTCGGCTGTGGCACGTTGTAGGGTGTGTTGGTTCCAGTTGTTCACCATGCCGAAGAAATCCAATCCTTTGTGACGGTAGTTGAGGTTAAGCGTGGCTGACGGATCGGCAAACTCTGCTATACGCAAATCCTGACTATGGCCTGCCGTTACATCAAAGCCAAAGCCTTCGCCCTGTGGCTTGCGGGTACGGATACGGACAACCGAGCGCACCGTAGCATCATACTGAGCACCAGGATTGTTTATCACTTCCACCTCAAGAACCTCCTCGCTGCGTATGCGCATGAGTTCCTCAATGTCGTAGAGCTTACGTCCGTTGACATAAAACACAGGAGCGCCTTTACCGATTACCTCAAGTTCTTCTCCTTGCATCATCATACCTGGCACCTTTCCCAGCATCTCATGTAGAGACCCTGATTGCGCCAAAGCAGAGCCTTGAATCTTGGTCACAATGGCATCGCCACGGAGTTTCGTCTTTGGGGCGATGGATTTTACTACGACCTCATTGAGTACGATTGTTGAGTCGGCTTTGTTCTGTCCATAAACAATAACAAACCAAAGTGCATAGAGCAGTAATAGAATAATAAATCTTTTCAACATGATTTTTTGAATTAGAGATTTGAAAATTGTGGTGCAAAGGTACATCGTTATTATTGACCTCGCAACACCTTGGGATAGACAGTACAACAGGAGGGATATTCAGCAACAATAGTGGAGATGACCGTATGAAACATTTTCGTTTTACGCGGCTACAATTTATCCCAGATACACTACAATTTATCCCTACAAAGCGGATATTCAGATAAAAATCAGTAACTTTGCGGCATGAAAAGAAATGTATTATACAAAATTACGTGGGAATCACTACAGCCATGTGCATTCCTGACAATAGCATTTTTAATTTTCCAACCTTTTGGCAATGCCTACAATACGCTTATGGCTTATTTCTTTCACATCGTATTGTGCGAGGTGTCGGCTTGTTTCATCGGTTGTTTCCTGTCGCTCCTTATCAGTTATTATGCCTTTGACTATCGTTTTGACACCAAGGAAACGACATTGGGGCAAACAAAAAAGTTAGTGAGAGTCTATCTGCTATGCATACCGTTGACGGCATTCTTTTTGTATGTTGTCAATCGCCTATTCCTGCCCTTAGAAGTTAATCTGACCGTGCCAGGTTATCCTGAATTCTGGTCATCATTCGCTTTCTACTGTTCGATTGTGTTCAGATATTGCATCATCTTCTTCGTAGTTGATGTCTTTGTTTATCGTCACCGCAAGATGAAGCATGAGTTTGACGAGATACGTGCCATCAACGAAATGCTAAACACCTATCAAGAAGATCGGGCTTCTACATCTGCAGAGCAAAGTGTTATTAGTACGAAAGCAGGACAGAATGACAACCCAAAGCTGGCATTCGCTCCAGAGTCGTTAATCTATGTAGAGTCTGTGGCAAACTATGCAGAGGTATGCTATTTGTGTGATCAGGAAATAAAGAAAATATCGCTTCGCTCAACTTTGAAACAACTCAAGGAATCTCTGTCCACGCACGTCTCCATCATACAATGTCACCGAGGGTTCATCGTTAATCTGAACTTTGTTGAGACACTACAATGTGAGAATAATTCATACTTCCTCAATCTTTTCTATGTTGACAAGAAGATTCCTGTGTCACGTACCAGGAAAGCGGATATCAAAGCTGCACTGTCTGCATTGCAACACAAAGAAGACATCCGTCCCTAAACCAATTCTATTTATCCCCAACTATTGCAAAGTTAATTGATTTTGTGTATCTTTGCAGCAGTTTTATATTAGTTAAACTCTAAAGTAGATCAAAGTATGAGAAATGAACTTGAACGTAGGCAGATGATTCTTCAAAACGTTAGCAATGTATTCAGGCGCATTCAAGTGTTTGTAGCATGCCTTGTGGGTGTGCTTATATTCCTTGAATTATTGAATGTGAAGATAGACTTTGGTTGTAGCCACAGCATAAAGCTGGCGATATTCATCATCATTACAGGTTTGTTTATTGTTTCAGACACAGTGATGGTGTATCTCCAGACAT
>JAZUKC010000005.1:0-3686 GCA_045643065.1 Prevotella sp. | reverse complement strand
TCTTCCTCTTCTCGTGGAGCGTTGGGTGTTGGAAGCGTACTGATGTTACCGATGTTGCTGTTGTCATCGGTTTCTGGTTGCTCGTTTTCGTTTCGCTGCTCTACGCTCGAACCGAAGATTTTTCTTAGGAAATGTAGCATACTCGTAAATGTCTATTGCCTTGTTCCGTCAAACTTGCTCGCACTCTCCACTGCTTTCTGTGCTGCATCAACCTTCTTCAGGGCTTCTATGGCTTTTGATGATGCAGATTTGTTTATGTCAAGGCGCAGTCCGCAGCTTGGGCAGAAGATACTGCTTGATGCCATGATTTGATACATGGAGATTGGTATGAAGCCGTTACACACAGTCATGGCATTCCTGATATTCTCTGCTGTGGCTGCTGAGGTGTAGCATTCCGTCTTGGACGACGTTCTATACTTCCGTTCATATTGCTTACTTATTGAGTGATTGTGTCTTCTGCATCTTCTGCGGAAAGCGCATTGTTTGTGGTAAGATGAAGGAGTTTGGTCAGACCTCCGGGCATGTCTGCCTGACGCATCTTTACATTGACCTTCATGTTGGCGGTCAGGCTGTTGTTGCTTTTCTCTGCGCTGGTCTTTGACTGAGGTGCCATGGTAACTCTCAATTTCAGCCCATCTCTTGCTGCGTCGTTGCTTTCTGTGCTTTCGTTGTTCTTCTCTGGATCATGCAGGGAGAAGGTGGAATTCCTGTCTGCCTGAAGAGCATCGACGATCTGTATGTCAAATTCAAAGTCGGCTTCTTGCACCTGCAACAGGGGTAATGGTACAAGAGTCAGCAAAGGGATGCTTATCTTCTGGGTTCGCTGACCTTCTGTGTCATTGGTCTGGTAAGTAAACTCCAGCATCCTGAGAGGACCAGCCTTGCCTGTCTGGTGGTCGTAACTTTCAAATGCCAGTTCGCAGAGGTAACTGAGATACCTTCTCGCTGATATGGTGTCAGCATCAATGGTGGCTACAAGCGGACCAGAGATAAGGTCTTTGAGTTCCATGACCTGGCTGCTGACATGGTTTTGTCTTCCTTTTTCCATCTGTTTGTTCTGTCTTATTCTTCTGGTTCATCAAATAACAGCCGTTCACGCGGTGAGAGCTTAAGCCGGATTCGCTGGATGCTGTCGGATGGCAACTTCGCAAGTGATTCGCTGTCAATGGTTATTTCTGCCGATGGCATGAGACGTCTGCGCATGACGTTCGTTTCCTGCAGTATCGTGTCGAACGAGGTTTCAACCGCTGCGGTAAGTGCCTGAGTGAGTTTTGCCTTGCTGTCAGGTTGCTTGTCGAGGAGTTCCTTCAGGTCTTCATGCTGTATGAGTTCCTTTTCCACGACTCCAAGAATGTTCTTCTTCGTCTTCTGTTTGTCGATATTGCCATTCTCATCAACAAGCATTGTGAACTTTGAGCGAAGCTTGTCTTGTATCTTACGGCTCAGAAAACTCTCAAATTCGGTCTTGCGCATCGATGGGATCTCAAACTTGGATAATGGATTCTCGCCTGTAGTGGATTCTACAGGGAAGAGATTCTTGATGGTATTGCATATCGTCGTTATAAGGATGGTTGAATAGGAGTCAGAGAGCGTGACGAGGATTCTGCGCAGCTCGGGATAGTTTATCTCGTATTGCGTATCGTCACTTCCTTCTTCCTTGTTGTCACCATCTATAGCATAATGCAAGTCTATCTCCAAGTCACCTAATGCTATGCCTGGCAGAGGGAATCTTTCCAGAGGTCCTTCCTTGCTGTATATCTCAGCGAGTGAGGCGGCATAGAGGTTTGCCTGATGCTGTGCGAGAACCATGTCGCGCAATATAGAGCCGATTATTGAGTTTAACTGAGCCATAAGTTACTTGTTCTGTTTGGATTTAAGCGGCATTATCCTTTTTGGACTTATTGCCACCGTCATTGTCATTTGCAACCTTTACGGTTACCTCGTTCTCACCAGCCTTGATGGTGTAGGTGCCTGTAGGGAGCTCGAAGACTGCGTTGTCACCGTCGATGGTTGCAGTCTTGCCGTCGATCTTGATTGCCTTTGGTTCATAGAGTCCGTTGCCATTCTTGAACGTAGCGATGAGCTTGGCTGACTGGTTGCCGTCAACGATGAAGTTCTGTGAATTGACCTCAAGGGTTCCCTTTGGTGATTCTACTGACATAGCGTTGCTGAGTATTTCAAGAACCTTTGCCATACCAGCAGGCATACTGTCCTGACCAGCCTTGACAGCTACGTCCATAGTGTACTCCACGCTGTACTGGGAACTTTGCGTTGCCTTTGAGTCCTTCTTTGAAGAGTAGTTTGCCTTCATTGAAGCATCCAACTTGAAAGGTCCCCAACCAATTCGTCCCTTTGCCTCACCTCCGGCATCGATAGTATCTGAGCTACTGGTCTCGCTGACAGAGCTTGATGATGCTGAGATGTTTGCCTTGAACGCAATGTCGATGTCTGTGATTGCGATGTAAGGAATAGGTACGATGGTGAGCAGTGGAACGTTGAGCTGTGCCATACGTCCGTCCTGCTGGAACTGGAACGTAACGTTCACGGCTTCCTTCTCGCCTGTTTCCTTGTTTGTGTTAAGACCTACCTCCTGAATGAAGTTCCAGGAAGTCTGAGCTGCCATTGCCTGTGCTTCGATACAGGCTTTGAGTGGTCCGCCGATGATTGAACCGAACGGAATCGCAGATAGTGCATTGGTCGCTACCTGTGAAGGTGTTGTGTCTATTGCCATAATTTGTTACTGTTAATCATTTTTATATACTCCTGTGGAGTTTGGATTTTGCCAATTTCTAACCTCGTCCTGATGCCAATGAGTATAACTAATATTTTTCGCATCCAATTCTCTTTTACATTTATTGCAACAGGGTTTTGATACTCCCATATAATTGGTAGAATATGTAGAATTATTTAATTCTACCAACAACTGCATCTCGGCGTGCATAAGAAATGGATCTCCGTTACGAACAATGAATATCGGAATATTATCCCCAATATCAATTTTAAGAGCGTCTATGTCTGCATTTGTTATGGTTTGACTATTTGAAGCAACCCATAATTCAATCTGATTTGACCCATTCTGTACGTAACAGCATGCGACACAGTCTAACTGGATTAAACTTTGCGAACTAAAAGTATCACAGTGCCTACGAGACCAATTAAAAGCTAGTATTGTACTAGCAATTATATCCACGTCCTTAAGTTCTTCAAGTCGTTGAACATGGTAGCCACTTGAACAACGTTTTACAAGACCTTTCATAGATTATTGTTTTCTCCCTACTCATTTACTATTAGGCTTTTCAGGAACCGCCTCTCAACGTTGATGTTGCAAAGGTAGTTGAATATAATTAGCCATTCTAATTTTTGGAGTACATGGTCTTATTTTGGAGTATATGCACCAAAAACAATTTCAAAAAGAAGCTGATAAAAATTCTATAAGCCGAATAACAAGATGTCGTTTATACGCCGAGTAACAAATAATTCAATAACCTTTCTCTTTGATTCCTTACACTGCTCATAAATGCCCTAATATGTTGCTATTTTGTTGCTCGTGATTCTTGTTAAAAATCTATTTATACTGATATTCAATACTATAGCCACGTTTATAAAGTTTAGTGTACAACGTCTTCAATGTCGAGGGACAGACGAACATTAAGGAGGCACGTCCTGAACTTTTCAAGAAACTTCAG
>JAZUKC010000004.1:0-34869 GCA_045643065.1 Prevotella sp. | reverse complement strand
TCCGAAAAAATGTGTACCTTTGTGCATTGTTATTGAAGTTTTGTAGCAGAAACAAAGGTAACAATTTGGGCTGACTCCACCAAATGGAATCAGCCCTTTCTTATTTTTTTAACAAAAAGTTTTAGCGGACAGTAATAATTTTTTTAGTACCTTTGCACACAAAAGTCGCCCGAAAAAGTGTGTCATATTACACAAAAGTCGCCCAATTTTCTGTAATAATTTTCGTAAGACCATATAAAATCAAGAGAATACAAAAAAGAGAGGAAAACGCGCCTGATATGACGTGGTTTCCTCTCATTTGGTTTGTGCGGATTTATTGCACCTCGAGGTATTCAAAGTCAACTCCCTTCAGACCTATGAGCTGAACGCGGTAGTTACCGGCGTTGATCTGGGTAGCGGTGGTGGTGGAGATGGTCTTGAACTTGTTTGGTGTCTGTGGGAATGTCATCGGACGATCGACGAGGACTGAACCTTTCTGGTCGATGATGCGCAACTGACATTGCTTGGCGCCGTCAGGACTCTTGTAACGGAAACGGAGAGCGTACTCCTTGGCTACGCCTGGGGTGAAAGACCCACCCCAACCCTCTCGTGAAGGGAGGGGGCGTAAATTGTAGCGGATTGCAGGGAATGCTTCTTCCTCAGCAGGGAGCATGTCCTTTGGCAACTTCTCCATACACTCGCTGTTGAGAGCCTGCCATGAACCGGATGTTGACATCTCTGGTATAGGAGTAATCTTGCTCAGAGTGCTGATGGCTATGGCAGAGATGATGGCCTGACCGACCTTGACATCAGGGAACGAGATAACGAGTTTGCCATCGGTGACATTTGCAGTAACGGTGCGCTTGTATGCACCCGCATGTCCTGCCTCTGCCCATAGGTCAAGGTCAGAAACCACAATGCTGCCGTTGATATCAACAGAGAAGAGGCGCTCGCCTTCACAGTCGGTCTTTTTGCCACCACCAGTGCCTATCCATGGTTCGGCAAAGTACAGTTCAACCTCATACTCACCATCGGGCACAGGAATCTCGTATGCCAGGCGATGACGGCCGTAGCGGAACGACTGGAACAATGGCCAGTCGGCAGTGCCACGTATAGGTTCTGCAATGTTTCCCTGCGATGTCTGGTATGGACTCATACCCATAGCCTCGCCCCAAGAGACTGAGCCCCACTTAACCTCACCCTGAGGGAGGGATGATAAGTCTCTATCTGCCTGCCACTTGTTTCCGTAGGTATCAGTATAGCCATCGCCACCGCAGTTGATACGGAGTATATAGTTGCGATCGGCGTTAGGTTTCAGTATATCCTTATTGTTATCTGCAGGAGAAGGAACAACATACTGTTCCTCACCTTGAGGGAGGGCCTCCAAACCATTGAAAAGTACATAATCCTCTGCCACAGCCTTTCCACCACGATAGCCTACGGCACGCAGCACGTTATACTTGACAAGACGATTCTCCCAAAGCATGTGTGTACCAGGCTTGCGAGCGTTCTTCTTACGACCGAGCTTTATGCTGTCATCATAGCTATTGTAAAGCAGCACGCTGTCGCAGTTGGAATATACAGCGATGTCGCAGCGGCGTGATCCGGTTTTGATGAAGCGGTCGGCCCATGAATGACTGACGATGTAAACCATAGGGGCAACATCAGGAGAAACGTAGTTTGAGCGATACATATAGTATGCATCGGTTGGCTGTTCCCATACGGTGAGCAGGCCTTTGTAGTTGATAGGTCCTATCTTATCCATCATACGGTATGCCTCATCAGGTTGCACACGGCCAGGGTTATCATGTGTGGCAAATATCCACTGGAAGTGTCCGCAGACACTGTCCTTTGCTTCTTCTGCCAGACGCAACTTCGTCTCAAGGAGGTCTGTGGCACGCTCTTCGCTGTATGACTTCTCCTTCCGGAGTGAGTCGAGCGGTGCTTCGGAATGAAGACCGACGGTGCGCCATGCGCCATATTCACCGTTGAGCAACTGGTTAGGCTGCTTAAGTTCCTTATCGTAGTTGAGTGCTGTGCCGCCGTATGTACCGCTCCAGTTCTGGATGACGTTCCAGTCAGACCCCTCGCCACCATTGCAGGTGGTAGTGAGGCGACCCATCATCGGATCCATCTCTCTTATTATCTGGGCACACTCCTCGGTGAAGTCCTTTGGCATGGTTGATTCATTCTGAATACCCCAGAGTATGACAGACGGAGAGTTGCGGCGTTCCTTAATCCACTGGCGGAGGAGAGTCTTGAAGTTCTCGCGGAACTGTGGTGTGTCATACCATGCATGAGCCGAGAACTGGCTCCAGAAGAGCATACCCTCGCGATCGAGGATTGACTGATAGAGCAGATTGTGTGGTTGGTGTGCTTCGCGATAGGCGTTGAAACCAGCTTGCTGTATCATCTTGATGCGCGACTGTATCTGCTCAGGCGAGAAAGCATGTCCACCGCCAAGCAGATGCTCGTACTCGCAAGTGCCATTGATAAACACGCGCTTGCCATTAAGGAAGAAGCCTGGGGCAGAGTCTGAATTTCCGACTTTCCATTCAATTGTTCGGATGCCGTATGGAGTTTCATCCTGGTCGGTAGTCTTGCCGTCACGCTTTACCATTGATACCACCTTATATAAATAAGGATCCTCTGGCGACCAGAGAGACGGATTGCTGATGGCCGATTGCTGACGGATGATGCGTGTCTCGCCAGGTTGCAGCGTCACCTTATCGCTAAGGCGGAAGACACGTTTGCCACTCTTCTGATTGAAGTTGTTGACAACCTCAAAGTCGGCTGCTGCAGTGCCATAGTTCTTAACTTCTGTCTCAACAAACACGCTGTCACAGTTGCTATTGTTCCACACGTGTACACCGAAAGGTTCGATACGAACTTCATCTGTCTCAATAAGACTGACAGGACGATAGATGCCCAATGGCTGTGAGCCCTCAGAGAATCCCCATTCTGCTGAGCAACCACCACATACCCAAGGCATGTCGGTAATCATTTCTGGGTGATGGCAGACTACAGTAAGCGACCCACCCCGGCCCTCCCGTTGAGGGAGGGAGTTCTTAATTTGATTTGTTATGTCGAGAGTGAAAGTTGTTCTGCCTACTGGCTGACGCTTGCAGAGGGTGTCACCATCAAGGATGACTGTGGCATAGGTGCCAATGCCTTCAAACTGAAGGAAGTAGCGCTTGCCAGGAGTGTAGCTGAC
This sequence comes from Prevotella sp., assembly GCA_045643065.1. Classification (GTDB taxonomy): domain Bacteria; phylum Bacteroidota; class Bacteroidia; order Bacteroidales; family Bacteroidaceae; genus Prevotella. The sequence goes on along the minus strand of JAZUKC010000004.1, from coordinate 31,676 downwards.
GTCAAGCTTACGCTCATATACTGCTGTGCCGTGAAGGTTACCATGCTTCAACTGACGATAACCGTAGTAATCGTCCCAGTTGTGAGGCAAAGACCCACCCCAGCCCTCCCGTTGAGGGAAAAAAGACCCACCCCGGCCCTCCCGTTGAGGGAGGGAGTCTTTTAGATTTGACTCTAATAAACGGGATGTCCAGTTGTCGTTGAGGTTAGTTATTGTGCGCTTGCCTTTACTCTCCGGTGCTGGGAACGATACTGGCGACTTGCCCATTGGCTTGCTTGTGGCGAGGGCGATGCCACGCTGACCGTCGTTGTTCACGGCACAATAGAAATGATACACTACGCCGTTGTGCTTCAGGACGTAACTCTTGTGTGCGAACATTTCATCGTACTGCTTGGTAGGGAACACAAGGTCAGGACCGTCCCAATCTTGCCAGTGGACAAGATCACGACTGACAGCAAAGGTATTGAATGCGTTGTACTTACGTTCTGGGCTATAAGCCGAGAAGTAGAACATCACGTATAATTTACTATTTGACGATTTACTATTTACTATTTGATTCGGGAAGTCAACAATCTGTGCATCGCCAGTGATGATGCCCGGTGCCTCGTGAGTGAAGACAGGGTTACCCTGATAGCGTTGCCATTTCTTCATATCGTTGCTCAGCGCAATGCCGATACGTTCGGCCTTCAGCTCGTTTTCAGGGTTGATGCCGCCTGCGTTGTAGAACATCACGAAACGCTTGCCTAATGTCTTTGCCTTATCCTCGTAGATGGTACTCTTATACTGGATGAGTTTCTCCCACCATTGCACGTCCTTATCGTGAATGCTGAGCAATGGTTTGTCAAGCGAGTTCCATTCGTGAGCAACGCCGATAGGCTGCGTTGTCCATGCCTGACCGATGAACAGCGGAGCGCGAACTCCTTCATAACCAGTGCCTTCACCACCGATATAGGTCATCCAATACTTGTTCTTATAAGCATTGATGGCATACTTTCCGCCCCAATCCCAATCGATGAGGGCAGGGAAACCGCCACGCTGGTTCATGTCCCATCCGGCATCCTTGTAGTCGAGAATACATCCCAACTGTTTCCAATGCAGCAAGTCATCACTCTCGCTGAGCCACGTGGTATATCCACGGCCATCCATACCATCCTTACCATTGTATATCACGTATGTCATATACCACTTCCCATTGTGTCGGAAAACGGTAGGGCAATCTATCTTGTGATAGTTGTCAGAAGGAGCAATGACCATACCATACTTATAAGGCGACTTCACCTCATCGTAGATTGCCTGCATGACGCTATGCTCCACATTCTGGGCAATAGAACGCAGAGAGACCAGCAGCAAGACTGCAAAAAGAACAAAGTATTTTTGTTTTTTCATAATGTCAGGTAGTTAGTTAGTTGATACAGGTACAAAGGTACTGTTTTTTTTTCGAATATCCAAATTTTTGCGCAGTAATATAAAACATAACATCAATTACCATGCGTTTTACCTCATATCAGTTCGCTATTTATTCGCTCAGAGGTATATAGTCTGCCCAACCTCTATCTTCAATATTTACTTTATGTTTATCTATATTGAATCCTGTGACTGGCTGTAGTTCCGTTATCTCGTTGCGCAGGTCTTCATCCTCTATTGCAGGAAGCAGGGCGAGAAGGAAGTCGCGAACGGTTGGGTATCTGTTTTCTACCTCACACTGAGTAGCCTTCACTATCGCTCCCTGAATATTGTCGGAGATGTTGTGCTTGGTGAGAGAGCCACGAATGTACGCCTCGTTTCTATATTCTGGCACCATGGTTGTCAATGCAGCAAACAACGTCATCGCCAGCGAATACACATCCATCTCCATATAGTATTGCCCCCCTATCTGCTGAATCAGTTCTGGCGGAGCGAATGGTCTGGTAAGAGCAGCATTGCCCACCGACGTGAACTCATTATCCTCCACGCTGTAGTGCTTTGAATTGCCAAAGTCAATGAGAATGCCGTTGCCTTCATTGTCAAGCATAATGTTCTGCGGCGTGACATCAAGGTGCAGATAATCAAGGTTATGGGCATGATGCAAGGCTATGCCTGCGTGGCATATCAGGCGCAGTTTGTCGTGTGCGTCAATGTCCTGCTCCTTGCAATGATGCCACAGGGTGCCGTTGTCGATATATTGCATGGCATAATACACCGTGTTGTTCTCCTTGAACGGTTCGCTCATCATCCGGGGTACATATTTTGTATGCTCGCCAACCTTAAGCAGAATATTATACTCATCGGCAAACTTGCTCTTCTGGCGCTCAAAGTCCCTCTGGTTTGCAGGAGCCACCGTTACAATTTCAGAGAAATCCTTGCGTCTGCAGTATTCCCTGACAAATAGTTCCTTTACTGCAACATCCAGTCTTGCACCTCGTCCTTTTGCTATTGCGTGATAGATCTTGCCAAACCCGCCATTGTCTATGTGTGCAAGAATCTGATATTTACCTTTTTGCAGGAAACACGATGCAGGCAACTGATAGTTATCTCCAAGTTCAATACCATGCTTCTGGGCAAACGATTCGATTAGTTCGGTTCTTCTCTTTGTCAAGAGTCGATGCTGTTCGTAAAGAGAGAAATCCTTGTCGCCTTCTGGCATGTAAATAAATGTTCCAGCAAAAACGGAAGACGATAGTCTTATATCATTCGCATAATACTGATTTATGGCATAGTCGGAATACAGCTGCATCATCATATATTGTGGCAGTACTATATCTTTTCTGATTTTCCATATCAACGACTCACATGAAACGAATGCTCCACCCTGTGATGCATTGAAGTAAAATGGCAACTTTCGTCCTGGTTCAAGAACGAGACAATCCTCCTGAACGTAATAATCCTTTTGTCTTTCTTCTTCTGGTATGAATTCCAGCAGTTCATTGAGAATGTTTGCCTGATCTTCCACATACCTTCCTTTTGCATCCTTTGCATTAAGAATAGCATTGAAGAAATCACGTTCGTCATCCTGCTGAGAGACAAATAATGAGTCAGTCGCTGCAAGTCTTTTCTCTGGGTGTATTTCCGTCAGCAAGTCGGAAACGTCAACCAGTTTGAATCCCTCTTTCTGACACGGTTTGCTGATAAAATACAAACATGGCTTAAGATGCACCTTTGTGCTGACCAGGTTATTTACCATCAGTCCGCCTGGAACACTTTCGTCTATCCGCTTGTTTACTATCTCGACAAACTGTTCCAACGGAATGTCAGCCTCCAAATCCCTCGCATCGACAATTTTTGCTTGTGTAGGGTCAGGAGACATAAACTCCGGAAGAAAAGGATTGTCCCCCTCTTTCATGACTTTCTCCTCCAACTGCTTGTAGAACACAGCAACATGCCCACATTCTATGCGTGGTGCAAAGTAGCCTTTATAGTACAACAGCAGTTCGGGACGTTTCCATTCGCTATCGAATGTCATATCCCCATCGCCTAACAATGGAGTAATATGCACTTCCAGATTAAGCTGCTCAGCAAGTACGTCTAAATATGTCTCCTTCTCTGAATTCATCGTTTATATTTTATCGGCATAATTACCAAATATCATCTACGATTTTGATAGAGGTAATAACACCTCCTGACTTGTAGTAGTCTTTTATAGGATCTCCATTATAACGGATATCAAGACCGGTGACGTTTACACCTACGAAGAAACATGGGATAGATATTACCCAATTCTTCTCCAGAACTTTTGAATCACAGTATTCTACCATGAATTTATCACCTTCCTTCAGTTTCTTCAACTTAAGCAGTTTTCCATTGCCATAACGAATATCGACAATCTGTTTAGGGAGGAGATTATGAGAGATAAGGCGACTGAGACCTGTACCGAACTTATCCTCACCGTCATCCAACTGTGACATAATACAAGAGTCTTCTGCAAGTTTATGTTCACGAAGCATGTAGTTCTCAATATCCTCCGGATCCATACTAACAACATCCTTCCAATTCAAACGTCCGATGTACTTAGCAATACGGTCAAGATTAGAACGTGAGATATCTCCTCCTACCGTCTTGCCTATCTTACCATAAACGCCCATTATACGGCCAAGAGTAATACGGCTGATGCATGGCTTGTCACCATCTTCCCCTTTCCATTCATCAATGTAATCAGCAATATCCTCAGCGATCTTTCCAGGCATACCAGCAGAGTTTGAGATTCCATCCACTTTACGCTCCAAATCTGCTTTACTACTGATGTTCTTCGAGGTCCTTAAGACATACCTCATCTTTATCAGTCTCTTGTATTCGTTGTCGAGTTCTTTCATGATTCTATCTATGTGTTAGTTTAGATACCTAAGAATACAACCGTAGTCATTTCACTTAAGCTCTAATTATTACAGTTTAGTGATAATTCGTTTCTTACAATTTTCCACACAACTTTTTTTGTCTGTATAGTCTTTTCTATGTCAAGTGTACAAACAGCAACAAAAGAAGTTACACCGCGATTCCTATACCAAGAGGTAAGAGACTTGTCAAAAAAATCGTGGTTTGCAAAAATAGCAAATTCTTCATCTTCTTGTATTTTTGAAAAATCCATAATATCCAAGTCGCTTAGTGAAATACTGGTTTCCATTATATAACAATCATCAATCACTTTGATATATGGCATGCATTCATAAATAAATACATGACAATATCTATTATAGTATTGACCCCACTTAAGTGATTTACTACATTTACAGTTAATTGATCTAAACAGAGAACAACAAACTTCATACCCACTTTCATTCGAACGTTCTTCGCACGAAAATCCAAAGCAGTCTCCGCTTACAAGTTTATTACGCTTTCTTATCTCTTGCAAAGAAAGCGTTCCTGCAAGAGCTTCCTGTTTCATTTCTGGAGTTAATTCTTTCATTTTAAAAAAGTCAATAGTTTATTAATGGTTAATGAAAAATTGTTCAGGCAAAGCCAGAACGAGGCAAAAACAAAAATAGCACGTTAAAATAACATTCCTCTTCGTGCAGCCATTTGAAACTGGTTCTCAAGTTTACCTCCACAAACAAGGCAACCTTTTTTTTGACATGACACGCAAAGATTTTGGAATCTTATTCCACATCTTGGACATATGCATGTTGATTCCTGAACTGTGTTGCACGTTTGACGCTTGCAAACAATGCAACTAGCATTTGTTCCTACTATCATATATATTAACTTATTTTTTTTATTCGGTTTCTAATTCCTCCCAATTCACCCTATCCTCATACCCATCAAACTGGAGTTCTTCGGTCACACCTACCTCGCGGAGAGTGTTGAGGATGAACTCTTGCTCTGCAGGCGGGAGGAGGCGGGCTCCACGGCGGCGCTCAAAGTAGGGGGTGCGGGAGAAATGGGCGATGCAGAGGTCCATAAACTGGGCATATTGATTGGGGAACATCTTCTGCTGGAAGTTCGTGAATCCGCGGGCAAAGGTTACGGGGATGTTGCTGCGAAAATGCGGACAGCGGTCGTCCTTGGTGCAGTGGATTGGGTTGAGGAGGCGCAGCAGTGGTTGCTTCGCGAGCTGTGGCGCGTATGCCTGCTGGTGAAGGCATTCCGATGCCTTCGGGCAGTCGGCGTGCTGGCATACGGCATAGTAATCTGGCATGTCTGTATATTCTTTCTTCGGCATAGTAAACATTATTTAGGTTTAACGCCTACAAAATTACGAAATTATCGGTACAAAACCATAAAAGTAATGTTAAATAATCTTGTTTCTATTGAATTGCAACGCCATTATTACTGCTACGGCCCAGTACTTGCTATGGATTACTGCAGTACTCAATACGGAATACTGCAGTATTCAATACGGATTACTCCAGTACTTGCTACGGATTACTCCGCCGTTTGCTGCTGCTCGGTCATGTCATAGCAAAATATCTCATTGCCAAAATCTACGTACATCAAGAGATGACTGCGACTATCCTGCTGCAACATGATCTGGCGAGCCTCGTCATCCTGATCAACGGCAAGGAGGGTGCGCATCATCTGACCGTTAGGCATGCGGTCCCAGGGGAATGTTTCTACGACATGATACAGCTGCGCTGGTTCGTCGGCAACGAAGATGTCCTCCGACAACAGCACCTCAATGTTCTTAGGGCGCCAGTCGTCGTACTTCACTTTGTCTTCCCCGTCATGGCGTATGCCACGTGACCATCGCGTCACCGTGTAGGTGTGTACGATGCTGTCAATCTCTACGCAAGGACCGTAATATCCCTTGATGCTGTCCGCAGGCTCTGCCTTTGCGGTTTCCTTGTTCTCTTTTGGTCCAAAGCATGCACTTGCCAGGACTGCTAATAATATAATGTATATGTACTTCATAATCTTAAAAGCTATCGTCGTCAGGACTTATCAAGTGTACACCCAATGGCAGACTGCCATAACAACTTACCGAAGGATTCTTTGCCTTCAACTCTGCCGCAAGGCGGCTGTCTTCCTCAATTCGCTCCAGACGAAGAGCGCATTTCTGTCTTCTGTTCATAATTGTTATTATATCTAGTTTTTGTTTGACGCTGCAAAATTAATAATAATATTTGTCATTGTCTGCAGGCACACCTCTAAACTCATAGACAGAACCGATAATGTCGCCTGTAATAGCTCCGATCATAGATCGAATGTTTTTGTCTTTTTCCATATTATAATTGAAATGTTGGTTTGTTATTTTCTGATGTAATACCTCCTGTCTGGCACAATCTGAGGTTGATGGGTATTGTTGTAAATATCTATCAGTTGCGAATATGTACGTTTGAACATCTTGCCGTGATGGCGTGGGAAAAAGCCTATCTCGGTGATGGTGACATGATGGGCGTATTCGTGGATTGCAGTATCCAGCATTCCCATTCTATGCCTTGCATAGACGACAATGCGGCTTTTATCAGGGAAATAAGTTCCTAATCTGCATTTTGTATGTCTGTCACTTACTGCCAGGCGGAATGGATACTTCGGAGCATACAACTGTAGCAGCATCTCCTTTAATTCAACGGCTCTGCTATCCAGTTCGCCTTTCGTTGGACGCACATTGTCAAACGGTTTTGGTACATACGGAGAGGTATCCCTAGCACGCTTTGACGACTTGTTTGGTTTACGATGTTTCCTTAGCGAAAACAGAACTGCTAATGCGAGTATAATTACTATCTTTATCATAACGAGTGCAAAATTACAAAATTTAGTTTGCTTACTTTACTATATTATGTTCAAATATGTTCAGATTATTCCGGAGTGGTGTGCTGTTTTGCGAATGCTACAGTACCGTCCCGAGGTGGATGAACAAAAGTGAACATGGAAAGGTTGCACACCTCAGAAATAATGACGAAATTTGCAGTGGAATTCAGAATTATTAATTCTTAAAATAAAGATAAAAGATATGATAACTTGTTTGATTTTCATTGGGTTGATGTTCTACATCGTCAAGTTGATTTTCCAGATTATCTGGGAGGTGGTTGAAGGTATATTCTATTTAATATTTAAATAATTATTTAAATATATGAAAGTAAATATGAAAGCAAATCGTATCAACATTCTGTCTGAGGCAGTTGCCAATCAGATAGCAGCGGGCGAGGTGGTACAGCGTCCTGCTAACATTGTAAAGGAACTGGTAGAGAACTCTATTGATGCTGGTGCAACGCAGGTAGATGTCTATATCGGCGGTGCAGGCAAGAGCACAATTATTGTGTCGGATAATGGTTGTGGCATGAACAGCACAGATGCCCTCCTGGCATTTGAGCGCCACGCTACATCGAAGATCTCATGTTTTGAAGACCTCTATGCCCTTGCAACAAATGGCTTCCGTGGTGAGGCGTTGCCTTCAATTAGCTCGGTTGCAAGCATTACGCTGAAGACGAGCGATGAGGATAACGGCATCGGCACCTGCGTTACGTTCAAGGAAGGTCGCTTTGATAGTCAGGAACCTTGCGCATGGAAGAAGGGAACACAGGTGCAGGTGGATAATATCTTCTCGAACATCCCTGTCCGCCGCCGCTTCTTGAAGAGCGATGGCATTGAGCGCAAGCATATCGTTGAGACTTTCCTGCGCATCGCATTGGTATATCCAGAGGTGGCATTCACTCTGAGCAACGAGGGTGGCGTGATTTACGACCTTGAGCCTTCTACACATCGCCAGCGCATCGCAAAGGTGTTTGGCAAGCAGATTGACAAGCATCTTATGCCTGTACACTTCAATTCGTCGCTCTGCAATATTGAAGGTTTCGTTGGTCGTCCTGAGTCGGCAAAGGCAAAGGCAGCCGACCAGCAGATGTTCTTCGTCAACTGTCGCTTCATGCGCCACGGCTACTTCCACAAGGCTGTGCTTACGGCAATGAATCGTCTGCTGCCAGCAGGCACGCAGGTGCCATACTTCCTTTACTTTGATGTAAACCCAAAGGATATCGATGTAAATGTGCATCCAACGAAGACGAATATCAAGTTTGACAACGAGCAGGCTATCTTCGACATGTTGGTTGGTGCTGTGCGTGAGGCTGTAGGAGGCATTCCTCAGGTCAATGACCTCTTTGCTGATTCTGCTTGCAATATGCCAAAACCAACACCTGCAAGCGGTGTGTCTTTGCCAAAGCAGACACCAGAGCGCATCAAGTCTTCGCCAAAGATGGTATTTATGCCTGAGTGCGGCATGACAAGCGCCCCAGCAAATTGGGAGAACATTCCTGTACCGGTAGCGGAGCCTCAGGAAGAATGTCTGTTTGATGTGCCAGAGGAATCGTTGGAGGTAAACGGCGATGCGTACATCCAGTTCAATGCAAAGTACATCATCGTGAACACGAACAAGGGACTTATGATTATCAATCAGGAGAATGCACATGAACGCATCCTCTTCGATAAATATCACGCTAAGTATTCCATCGCTATGTATATGGAACCAGAGTCAATGTTTGCGGAGCATGGGATAAAGAAGAATGATGATGGCGTTGATACCCGCTTATTCGACCTCGCCTTGGCTCATGCCCGTCGTGAGGGAGTAGCAGAAGGTCAGCCATTAACATCGGAGGAGATGAAGAATATTGTAGAAGAACTGATGCATAGTGAGAACATCAGCTACACCCCGACAGGCAAGCGCATCTTCTACATGATTACGGGTGACAACATCAGCGAACTCATCAAGTTGGCTGCATGAAGCAGCTGGCCAGAAACATGAAAGTAGAATATAAGGTGGGTTCTATTAATTACCACCTTAGGTTTAACATATAACAGTGAGTTCGGCGTTTTGTCATCTTTCGGACACTTTGAGCCGAAAATAGCCTCGAAATATGACAAAGCTAATTAATAGAACCCACCATAAAACAAAGGTACTATGACTATAGCAGAAGCAATAAGCGAGATTGCAATACAAAAACATCCAGAAGCGTTGAAATGGAGTCTGGCGGCGGCACGCATGGGACAGCGTGACGTGTTGTACTGGCTGTTGGACAACGGTGCTTTGCCATATATCCCAGATGAGGTAAAGACAGAAATCTACGGGTATGCAAAGGCGAGAGCTGATAGTGGTGACGAATATGCGCAGGTCATGCATGCCTATTTCCTCATGATAGGCTACGGATGTCAGCGGCAGGAATATATCGGTAGGAACATCCTTGTTGCATTTGCCAAGAAGATGAACCAGGAGGCACTTTACCTGTTAGGTTGTCTGCCCCCTTGTTTGAATTGGGAACTGATAGAGACGGAAGAGGATCTGATGCAAGAACTTCTTGAATTTCCCTGGGGACCGTATCGCAGTATGTCCATCGAAAACTGCCTGCGCTATAACATTGGCACACAGTGTTATATGGACACTGTTGCCGAACTCAGCAAAACGTCTCTGGAACTGAATCATGAGGACCATCTTGACGTGGAGGATTACATCATTGAGTCGGAAGAGAATGACGCAAAAACTCCGTTCTGATAGCACAAACATACAAGAGTGGCACTACAGTACTGTCTCAGTACTTGCTACGAATTACTCCAGTACTTGCTACGACTTACTGCAGTACTTGATAAAGAACACTCCAGTACTTGATAGGAAGTACTGGAGTGTTCTTTATCACCACAAAACGAAATCGAAGGTTGTACAATATGGTATTAAACCTTTCAACGCAGGTCAAAAAAGCATTTTTTTCCTTATTTATTTTGTTTATTCAATTAAATTTTGTAAATTTGCCGAAAAATAGATTAATCTACCAATCAACTAACTAACTACATGACCACAAAGACACTATTGACGACAGCATTTTTTGCAGTTTCGTCTATTGCTGTGTTTGCACAGTACCCTACTATCCCTGACTCCGTAAAGCAGCGTGGAGCAGCAGAAAGCGAGCAATGGGACAGACTGAACGACGAGGCATGGCAGCGCGCTCTGCCCGTTGTTTCACAGAACATGTTCGAGGGTAAACCCTTTGTCCCTCAGTGTTCTAAACCATCTGATCTGAAACAAGCCAGCATCCCTGCATTCCCTGGTGCAGAGGGAGGGGGCAAGTACTCATTTGGTGGACGCGGCGTGAACTATCTCGGTGCGCCGGTTGACTGTAAGGTGTACGTCGTAACATCGCTTGCCGACTCTGGCCCTGGCACTCTCCGTGAGGCGTGCGAGGCTGGCGGTCCACGCGTTGTCGTTTTCAACGTGGCAGGCGAGATAAACCTTAAACGTCCTATCAACATCATCGCTCCTTACATCACCATAGCCGGACAGACAGCTCCCGGCGACGGCATCGTGCTGACAGGTGAGACAATGGAGGTCGATACGCATGACGTCATCATCCGATTCATGCGCTTCCGCCGTGGTGCCATGGACGTTGCACACCGTGACGACGCATGTGGCGGCAACGGCATCGGCAACATCATCTACGACCATTGTTCTGCATCATGGGGCCTTGACGAGGTGATGTCGATGTATCGTCATGTGTATGCTCGCCACAACAAGAAGCAGGACAAGCTGCCAACAGTGAACATCACCATTCAGGATTGCGTCTTTGCCGAAGGACTTGACCTTTACAATCACGCATTTGGCGCTTCTATCGGCGGCCACAACTCGCTGTTCACTCGCAATCTCTTCGCAAACAACATCTCGCGCAACCCTTCAATAGCGATGAATGGCGACTTCAACTTCGTGAACAACGTCATCTTCAACTGGTGGAACCGCAGCATCGATGGCGGCGATAACCTCTCGGAGTATAACATCATCAACAACTACTTCAAGCCAGGTCCTATCACCGGCTACAGCACGAAGCAGAACGTTGACAAATGTCTGAAGGCTTACACCAAGGCAATGAAGAAGGACAACCTGAAGGCTTACTACGAGACTGAACTCGGCGGCGGCAAACCTGGTGCTGCACCTGCTATCTGCTACAGAGTCCTGAAGCCTGAGCATGGACGTTCAAAGGATAATCAGGAGCTTTGGGGCAAGGCTTATGTAAATGGCAATAAGGTAATCGGTTTCCCTGAAGTTACTGCCGACAACTGGGATGGAGGCGTTCAGCCTGCCGGCATAGACAACGTGGACGCTGTGCGTTCGACATTCAAGGTCGATACACCTTTTAAATATAATGCGCCTGAGACAGTCATGACTGCTGAGGAATCTTATGACTATGTCCTGGCCAACGTAGGTGCAACACTACCAAAGCGTGATGCTGTTGACGAGCGTATCATCAAGAGCGTTCGCACAGGTCTGCCTACATACGTCAAGGATGCAAAGGAATGCGTATCGCCATACAGCCATCGTCGTCTGCCTGCCGACTCATACAAGCTGGGCATCATCACCAATCCACAACAGGTAGGTGGCCTGCCACAGTATGCAGGTACTGCCCGCATCGACTCAGACAACGACGGTATGCCAGACGAATGGGAGCAGGCACACGGCCTCAACCCTAACGATGCCAGCGACGCTACTAAACTGACAGAGAGCGGATACATGAATGTGGAGCTCTACATCAATGACCTTAACTACTTCAAGCAGTAATACCATGCGACACATTATTATATCTATAGGACTCCTGCTTTGCTCATTGGAGGGCATGGCACAGATTGCGGGCGTTAGTTGTTGTGACTGGATGATGCTGAAACGTCAGAAGCCGGGCGCCGTAACGCTATGCAAGGAGATCGGAGCAGACGGTGTAGAGATGGACATGGGCTCGCTTGGCCGTCGCATTCTCTTTGAGAACCGATTCCGTACTCATGAGAACGAGACGAAGAACTATCAGCATCTGCTTGACTCTCTTAACATTAAGGTGTCGTCGGTAGCCATGTCTGGATTCTTCGCTCAGACACTCATTGACCGCCGTTTCAACGAATACACCAAGGAGGACGGCACAAAAGACTGCTATCCTCACACCAAGGCAGAGAGTCTGCAGAACTATCGTGACCTGATGAACGACTGTTTTGACACGATGGATAAGTTCGGAGCGAAGGTAGCGTTCATGCCTCTTGGCGGCTCTGGCAAGATATGGGTGGACGGACTTACCGACCCTAATGCCACCCAAGAGCAGAAGGATGCATACGACACACTGTGCGTTCGCCTCCACATGATTGGCGAAATGGCTCTTGAACGTGGAATAACCGTAGGCATTCGCACTGCCCAACCTGCCGACATTTCGTTAGGAATGCTCAAGAAAATCAACTCGAAAGGCATCAAGCTATACTACAATTTCCAGGATGCCTGCGACCGTTTCAAGGCAGGTCAGGACAAGACAGGTGCCAAGAGTTCCACAGAACTCATCTGTAACGAGCTGAAGAAACTCGGCACAAAGAACATCATCCAGATACACGTTTCCAACACTGACCGCGTCACTCTGCGTCACGACACAGACATAGACATGCCAACGGTGAAGAAGACTCTGGAGAAGATAGGTTACAAAGGATGGCTCACCATAGAGCGTTCGCGTAATGCCAAGGACGCAAAAAATGTTCGTGGCAACTTCGGAGACAACGTAGCCTACTTGCATGAAGTATTCGGAAAATAAAAAAACACAATAATAACTAAACTAAAAAAACTATGAACAAGAAAACGAAGCTTATTGGGGCGATGACATCCCTGTTCGTATCACTCTTCATGGTATCATGTGCACAGGACGGTTTTGACGAGGAGTCATGGCAGTCTTCTGTTCACGACCAGGTGCTTCTGTCACCATCGAGTGATGCAATCGCCGCAAGCAAGAATGCCGATGGCTCAAGCTGGATTATCACTTGGCCACTGGTAAAGGGTGCAAGCGGTTTCAAATGTACCGTAAAAGATGTTACTGACACCGCTAAAGACCCAGTAGTAATCTTCCAGGACTCTATCGTTGATGGTTGCTCTCTGACATTCCCACGTGCAGAAGACACCTTCTACGAGCTTGAAATCCAGACACTTGGTAAGAAGGAACTTAACAACCAGGACGCAACTTCATCAAGTACATTTGCGTTCAACTCGTTCGTTCCTACATGGAAAACAGTGCCAGCTGGCTCTGACATCTCTACATGGCTGAAGGCAAACCCTATCCCTGACGACTACGAGGGCGACGTTTGTATCAACCTTGAGCCAGGTGCATCGTACACAATGTCTGAAGTTGTTGACTTCGGCAAGCATCAGGGCACTATCCGTAGCACTGTAACGACCTCGCCAGCCAACGTGAAGCTTACTGGCGGAAAGGCTGGTTTCGTTATTGCTGACGGATTTACAATGAAGAACATCAACTTCGATTGCAACGACTCTCAGACAAGTTTCATCACCATGAGCAGCAATACGAAGGAGGAACTTCTCGTCAACAGCACTTACCTCGTGACAGAACCTATCTACATGAAGAACTGTACGATAGAGCGTCTCCATGGACGTTTCCTCTACGACAATGGTCTGAAGTATTGCGCAAAGAATGTAATCATCGACAACTGCCTTGTTCATCTTGAGTCAACAGGTTCTGGTTCGTTCATCGAGTTCTACAGTGGCGGTGCTCATGTCAATGACCTTTCTATCAAGAATTCTACAATATGGAACACCGGTGACGCTGTTATGACATACTTTGTACGTTACAACAACTCAGGCCGTTGCAGCAACGTAGGCCTCACAACTGGTTCTATCTCTTACACCAACAACACGTTCTACAACCTATCAAAGACTGCTCAGATGGGCAACTACGACGGTTTCGCAGGCTCAAGCTCAGCATACTTCACCCTGAAGGAGTGCGTCTTTGTTGACTGTAGCGGTAATCCTGACGAAAACGGAAAGCCTGCCAACGGTGGCGTAGCACGCTATTTCCTCGGCCGTAAGTCTTCTTCGAATGCTGTGTTCAGAAACAACTCATACTGGTATAATGGCGCAGACATGGACGTTGCCGGCTATGACAATACCGGTACAGCCATTCTCGGCAACCCTGCTTTCAAGAATCCTACCGGCGACATCAAGTCAGCAGACTTCCACATGGGTGGCGCAGCTCAGAACTCAGCTAAGATTGGCGATCCACGCTGGCTCAACTAATATTGAAAAATTAAAATATTGAAAAATATAAAAAATATTAAGGTTATGACAAAACATAACAGACTATTCAGCATAGCCCTCTCGCTCCTGATGATGTTTGTCTTTGCTGCCACAGCATCGGCACAGAATCAGCAGTACAAGGGTACTGTTCTCGACGAGAACGGAGAGCCTATCATCGGTGCATCGGTCATGGTGGCTGGCGTTAAGGGAGTAGGCACGGTTACCGATATCAATGGTAACTATACTCTCTCTGCACCAAAAGGCGCAAAGGTTTCCATATCATACATCGGCTATGACACGCAGACAGTAGCTGCTGGCGGTGATGTCAAGCTTCAGCCTTCTGACGTAACGCTCAACGAAGTTGTTGTGGTTGGTTACGGTTCGCAGAAGAAAGCACACCTCACAGGTTCTGTCGCTACAGTTCCTATGGAGGAAATCCAGGACTTGTCTTCTGGCAACCTGTCTTCTACCCTCTCGGGTATGGTCAACGGTATGTCGGTAAGCGGTGGTGAGAGCCGTCCTGGTGAGGCTGCTTCCATTACCATCCGTGGTAACAGCGGTGGACCTCTCTACGTTATCGATGGCTACATCTATCCTAACGAAGTGAAGGTAGGTACAGTTGTTGAGAACCTCGGTCAGACAGCATTCAACAACCTTGACCCTTCTACCATTGAGAACATCTCGGTACTGAAGGATGCTGCTGCTGCCGTTTATGGTGCTCGTGCTGCCAACGGTGTTATTCTCGTTACAACAAAGAAGGGTAAGGTTGGTGCTCCACAGATTTCATATAGTGGCACATTCGGTGTTGCTGATGCTGTGTCAACACCAAAGATGCTCGACACATACAACTATGGTCTGCTCTACAATGCTGTAGCAGCTGCCGATCCAAACAACATCATCGACCATCGTCGCGACATCTTCCAGGCAGACGAGCTTGAGGCAATGAAGTCGCTGAACTATAACCTTCTCGACAAGTACTGGCGCACTGCTTACACTCAGAAGCATGCCATCAACTTCTCTGGCGCTACAGAAAAGGCTAACTACTTTGCTAACATCTCTTACTTCGACCAGGATGGTAACCTCGGCAAGCTTGACTACGACCGTTGGAACTACCGTGCAGGCGTTGACATGAAGGTGACAAACTGGATGAAGGCTGGTCTTTCTGTAAGCGGTGACTACGGCAAGAACAACAAGCCTCTCATCAAGGTTGGTGGTACAAACCAGGAGAAGGACTACAACATTCTGCTCACTCGTCCTTACTACATTCCAGAGGAAGTGAACGGTCTGCCTATCGTAGCCTTCGGCCCAAGCAATGGTGGTGCTGGCAATCAGAGTGAGGAACTTTACTCTTATTCAGTTCTTAACAATGGCGGTGACTACAGCCGTAACATGACTTCGAACCTTAACATCAGCGGTAACATCGACGTTGACTTCGGCGAAATCTACAAGCCTCTGAAGGGACTCACTGCTCGCGTTGCTTACTCTAAGAGTATCAACACAGAGAAGGGCAACGAGTTCGGTTCATCATACGCTCTCTACAAGATGATTGTTCGTGGTGGTTCAGGCGAGCACATGTACACTCCTACGGGTGAAGAGATTAAGCCTTGGGGCGACCTTATGGCTGACAACAACTTCCTTCTGGCTAACAACGGTAAGGAAATCAACAACGGTCAGGAGGGCGGTTTCCTCCGTCGTTCAATGGCACGTACTGACAACTACCAGCTCAACTTCAACATCAACTATGCTCGCGACTTCGGTAAACACCACGTTGGCGCTCTCTTCTCAATAGAGAAGTCAGAATCAGAGTCAGAGTATGTTGACGGTATGGTTACACACCCTTACAAGTTCACAACAGGTGAGTTCAACTCTGTAACATGGGAGAGTGTTCCAACAACCAACTCTTACCGCAGTGAGGCTGGCTCTCTCTCTTACATCGGCCGTCTCAACTACGCTTACAACAATCGTTACCTCTTCGAGTTCCTCTTCCGTTCTGATGCTTCTACTAAGTTCTCTCCACGCAACTACTGGGGCACATTCCCATCAGCATCTGCTGGTTGGATCGTATCAGAGGAAAGATGGTTCCAGGATAAGGTAAAGTGGATTGACTATTTGAAGGTTCGTGGTTCGTTCGGTCTTACCGGTCGTGATAACACCGTGGCATGGGCTTGGCGTCAGAACTACGGTACTGACAAGGATAAGGGTGCTGTATTCGGCGAAGGCGACGACAACAAGTCTGGTTCGCACATCACCATCAACAAGAACAATTCTGCTGTCAACGAGGACGCACACTGGGACAAGTCTTACAAGGCAAACATCGGTCTTGACTTCAACGTGCTGAACAGCCGTCTCTCTGTAGGTCTTGAGTACTACTACCAGTGGGACCGCGAGAAGTTCATGACATTCTCTTCTACCATCCCTACTACCATCGGTACACAGTCTGCTAACATCAACTGGGGTGAGAGCGACCGTTGGGGATACGAGCTTTCATTGACATGGAAGGACAAGATTGGTAAGGACTTCAAGTATAAGGTCGGCATCAACACTGGTTATTCTGACGACAAGGTGCTCGTACAGGAATGGAACACAGGCGAAGGCCAGTACCACGCTGTTTATCCAGGCCACCGCGCAAGCATGGGTACATGGGGTATGCAGTGCATCGGTATGTTCCGCAGTTTCCAGGATATCGAAGAGTACTTCGCAGAACTGAGCGAGACTTCTGGTACTCCTATCGAGGACTGCCGCTATATGGGCTACGAGAAGAAGGACGTTCGTCCTGGTATGCTTATCTACAAGGACGTTCGCGGTAAGAAGCAGGAGGACGGCACATACGCAGGTCCTGATGGTTCGGTTGACGGCACATACGACCTCGTTGAGCTCAACCACCGTAGCAACCCATACGGATTCACCACAAACCTCAGCGCTGAGTACAAGAGCTTCTCTATCACAGCTCAGTTGTCTGCAAGCTGGGGCGGTTACAGTTTCCTTGACAGTGGTGTGCTTTCAGCATCTACTTCAACTCTCCACTACAAGAGCATGCCTTCGTTCTGGAATGTTGACAACATGTTCTCATATCAGGACGTGCTCGACGATAAGGGTAACGTAGTAGTCAAGCAGAACCTTGACGCTATCTATCCTAACCTTGCATACTCTGGCGTTAACAGCTCAACATCTTCATTCTGGCGCATCAGCGGCACACGCGTTCGCCTGAACCGTGTTACTCTGGCTTATCGTCTCCCTTCACAGTGGACAAAGCCTCTCGGCATCCAGAGCGTACGTCTCAACGTAACTGGTCAGAACCTGCTGAGCCTCTACAACCCATACCCAGACAACTACATTGACCCAATGACTGGCTATGGCAGCTATCCTACTCTGCGCAAGTGGACTATCGGTGTAAACGTTTCATTCTAAATCCTGAATATAATGAAGAATAACATAAAACTCATAGGTGCTCTCCTGCTTGCAGGTCTCACCATTTCTTCTTGTAGCGACGAATTCCTGCAGGACAAGAAAAACTATGATCAGACTGATACTAATATGTATGAGTACTTCGATGGTATTCAGGGACGTATCAGCGACGTATATAAGTTCTGTCTCACTGATGCCAATTCTGACGCAAACTGGCAGAACACCAGTACCGGTCGTGCAGATGGTCTGGCAAAATGTACAGAAGAGTTCTCTGGCTTCGGCTCGTTTGTCAACCCTAATAGCGAACTTCAGTCAAACGGTCTTAACGGACACAGCACCGTAGGCGACTGGGGATTCAACATGAGTGGTAACATCCAGACCATGGCATGGGGACGTATTCGTAATATAAACGATGTCATTCGCGGTATCACAAACAGCAAGGGCATCACAGAAGACCAGCGCGACATCGCTCTCGGTCAGGTATATTTCTGGCGTGCTTGGTGCTACTACATGCTCGTTAAATGGTATGGCGGTGTGCCTATCATCACTGAGGTACAGGAGCCTGTTGCAGAATCGTTCGTTCAGCGCTCTTCTACATCTGAGTGTATCGACTTCATCTGCCAAGATCTTGACAATGCTGCCAAGTATCTCACCAAGGCTACCACCAATGGTGGTTGGGCTGACGGTGCTGACTATGGCCGTGTAACATCAGGTACAGCATTAGCTCTTAAGGGCCGCGTTCTGCTGCTCTGGGCTTCGCCTATCTTCAACCGTGCTAACGACAAGTCACGCTGGGAGGCTGCATACAAGTGCATCAGCGCATCTATCGATGTTCTCAATAAGTGTGGCAATGACCTTGCTTACGATGGCAATCCTGGTGTCAACGCAAGCAACTGGGCAAAGATGTTCACCGATCGTGGCAAGGCAAACAAGGAGGGCGTACTCGTAACTCTCTACAACAACATTCTCAAGGGTTCTACTCCTGACTATCAGAAGAACAACAACTGGGAGAATACTATCCGTCCTGGCAACTCGCTTGGCTCTGGCCTCAACCCTTCTGCTATGCTCGTTGATATGTTCCCAATGAAGGACGGTAAGATTCCAGCAGAGTCTTCACAGTATAACAACAGCGTACTGGAGCACAGTTCTGTACCTTACGACAACCGTTTCCCATTCATCGACCGCGATCCACGCTTCTATCGTACATTCGCGTTCCCTGGCGTTCGCTGGGCTTTCAACGGTGATCCAAACACTACAGCCCTCAACAACCCTTATACCGGCGACAACTATGTTCTCTGGAACTATGCATGGTATGAGAAGAAGGAAGGTCTGAACGACGAATACGGAGAGAACGGTTCTGCATACGGATCTGACAACCTTATGGGTGGCGTTAAGGGTATGTACGTTCGTAAGCGTTCTGACGACAAGGACGTAAACGAGTCTCCTCGCTATGTTTACTCTGACCAGAGTGGTTTCGAGCGTTCGGCAAACACTTACATGGAGATTCGTTATGCAGAAGTTCTGCTCAACCTTGCAGAGGCTGCATGCCAGTATGGCGATCTCAAAGTTGCCGTTGACCAGCTGAAGAAGATTCGTGCACGTGTAGGCTACACTGCAGAAAACAACTATGGTCTGCAGAGCAACCTGGAAAGCGATCAAGCAGCATGTATGGCGGCAATCCTCTACGAACGTCAGATTGAGTTCGCTTACGAGGGCAAGCGCTTCGATGATATGCGTCGCTGGCTTCTCTTCGATGGTGGCGCTCACTTCAATGAGATTCCTAACGCTCCATCTTCATGGCAGCTTACAGGCTGGGGAGGCAACACTTGTACATACCTTGGTTTCAAGGAGTTCAACGGACAGCGTCGTGACAACATGCTCTTCCGTGTGAATGACGATGTTGACGGTGGCGACGGTCCTGGTCTCGGTGGCACTACATGGGCTAAGAGCAAGTCTATCCCTAATCCTCTTGACGACCCTAACTTCCCTGATCCAATCTTCAAGATGGGCTATGGTGAGTATCGTCCTGCAGCTATCGACCTTCGCAAGCCTCTCTACGACGAGCTTGGCGAGCCATCGCAGCAGGTGGCAGACGTGAAGGAGTTCTACCAGACATTCCTCGTTCGCGTACTCCGCAAGGGCGACGGTTCGGAGAAGGTGTCTGCAGGTGTACACACCGACTACTTCATCAAGTATCTCCCTCACTACTACATCCTTGGTCTGACCTCTAACGTTCAGGACAACAACAAGGAACTGCTCCAGACTATCGGCTGGGACGACAATCTGAAGAAGGGACTCGACACATTCGACCCTCTGAAGTAAATAAATAAACAAACAAAAGAGAGACGGAATTACAATTTCGTCTCTCTTTTTTGTTAATAATTGTGCTAAAAACAATGATTTAGCATATTTTATTTGGAAATGTAACATCTTTTTTGTAATTTTGCTTCCGAATATTCTCCAACATCGAAAATACATTACTACTTTATACTAATTAAACAACAATCATTTATGAAAAAAGTTTTACTCTCACTCTTTGCCATCATGATGGCAATGTCTGCATTCGCAGAAATGAAGACAGTAAAGTTTGATATGTCAAATCCAGAGGCATGTGGATGGACAGGCGGTGTTAACAAGCCTATCGCTGATACAGGTCTTAAGATTGGAGACATCGCAATCAACGTAACTGCTGACGCATCTTCTAACCTTCAGAAGATTCGTTTCGCTAAGTCTGGCGATGCTACAGTACTGAAGTTCGGTACAAACTGTGCTATTTCTATCGAGACTGCAGAAGGAAACATCCGCAGTATCAAGATTGACGGCACAAACCTTGGCGCAGAAGATGTTACTGTTGACGCAGGTAATTGGGCTGCTGGCGCATGGTCAGGCGTGGCACCAAAGATTGTACTCACACAGGCAGGTGCTGCTGCTGACATCAAGTCTATCGAGGTTACTTACCAGGTAGCTGACAAGGAAGAAGAGCACGTAATGGGTGAGACTGAGTCTTACGTTGCTGTTACTGCAACTGAGGTTCCTGATCTCGACGCAGACGGTGTACAGAAGGTTGACGAGGCTGGCAATGCTCTCACAAAGTGGGAATATGCATTCAACAACGATTTCGCTAACCCAGTTCTTACAACTGACGCCTGCACAGTTAACTTCGGCACAGAAAGCCTTAAGGTTTCTGCAGTGGCTGGTACTACAGCTAAGACTGTTGAGAAGGACGGCGTAACAGAGTGGAACGAGATGAAGTTTGAACTCAAGAACCACCTCAACGATAACAACTCTGGTCTCCATCTCGGCATTGCTCTCGGTACAGGTAACCCTGTATTCGGATATGAGATTGAGGAAGTATGGAAGGATGGCGTTTCTACAGGTTATCGCCAGTGCTTCAACAAGCAGAACCCTGATTACGACCATGCAGCAGCATACGCAGCTCAGCAGGCTGGTGAGACTTACTCAATCCCTCAGTACCTTGAGGAGAAGTACTACTACTGGAAGCCAGGTTGCGGTAAGATGCCTGCACAGGGTCTCTACTACAAGTTTACAGCAGAGAAGGACGGTCAGCTCAAGGCATTCGTATGGATCAACAAGGGTAACCGTAACATCTACCTCGTAGATGAGGAGACAAAGGAGCCTGTTTCATTCAAGGCTGAGGGCTACATGAACAACCAGACTACAGAGGATGGCAAGAAGAAGTTCCTCACAACTCTTGACGTAGAGGCTCTCAACGATCCTGCTAAGCCATACGTTATCTGTGGTACACAGGCTGGTGGCCAGGTATTCTGGGGCAATGTTATCTACAACATGAAGAAAGGTCAGTCTGTATGGCTCTTCCAGGAGTCTTCACAGGTTGGTTTCCACGGCTTCGACTTCACTCCATTCGTAGAGGATGGCATCCAGGAGATGACTGTTGACACAACTGCAAAGAGTAAGTACTCTTACAACCTCGCAGGTCAGCGCGTTAACGCTTCTTCAAAGGGTATCATCATCAAGGACGGCAAGAAGTTCATCAACAAGTAATCATCTGAGACTTTTTCAATAGTTTCCCATTTGCCCAGCGCTGTTCCGCAACGCTGGGCAAATTCTTTTTTTTGCATATTTCGGCAGCTATCTGTAACTACTTGAAAATAAAGGGCTTTGAGAATGGTATTGATTCACCGACCGATTCCTATTGATTCACCCTCCGATTCCTATTGATTCACCTCGTGATTCAATACCTTTTGGTCATTCACTCAATATCACCCATCCCAAAAGAGGTATTCTCTTACTGTTTTTAAAGAACCAAACAACAGAGAAAACGAGAGAGACACAACACCCACATTTCTTGATTTAAAACGTATTTAAATCTTGAACACTGTTAAATTATCATAAATGTACGAGAGTCACACCCGCTATAGCTACCGAACACAAATAAAAATATGTAACTTTGCAGTCCGATTTAGACTCGAGGGTGAACTTAGAGCCCTCAGGTGTTGTTGTGTTAATAGCTGATGCCCTTGGCCGAGCACAGTGGTTAGTGAATCAGCACACCAAGTAAAAAATATTGTTTTTTAGTAGTAATTTTATTAACAGAAAATGAACACTTTAAGTTACAAGACTATTTCCGCTAACAAGGAGACAGCAAAGAAAGAGTGGGTCGTTATCGACGCAACTGACCAGGTTGTAGGTCGTCTCGCTTCTAAGGTAGCTAAGCTCATCCGCGGAAAGTACAAGCCAAACTTCACTCCACACGTTGACTGTGGTGACAACGTAATCATCATCAATGCCGCTAAGGTAGTTTTCACTGGTAAGAAGGAAACCGATAAGGTTTACACCCGCTACACTGGCTATCCAGGTGGACAGCGCTTCAACACTCCTGCTCAGCTCCGCGCTAAGAAGGGTGGTGTGGACAAGATGCTCCGCCACGCAGTTAAGGGTATGCTTCCAAAGGGCATCCTCGGTCGCAAGCTCCTCAACAACCTCTACATCTACGAGGGAACAGAGCACCAGCAGCAGGCTCAGCAGCCTAAGGTTATCGATATCAACCAGTACAAATAATTAGCAGTTAAAAGATGGAACAGATTAATGCACTCGGCCGTCGCAAGAGCTCAGTAGCTCGCGTTTACCTCACAGAGGGTACCGGCAAGATCACTATCAACAAGAAGGACTTAACAGAGTATTTCCCATCAGCTATCCTGCAGTACGTGGTTAAGCAGCCACTGAACCTGCTCGAGGTTGCTGAGAAGTACGACATCAAGGCTAACCTCGACGGTGGCGGTTTCACAGGTCAGAGCCAGGCTCTCCGCCTCGCTATTGCTCGCGCACTCATCAAGGTTAACGCTGATGATAAGAAGGCACTTCGTGCTGCTGGTTTCGTAACACGCGACCCACGTGAGGTAGAGCGTAAGAAGCCAGGTCAGCCAAAGGCACGCCGTCGCTTCCAGTTCTCTAAGCGTTAATATAGAGACAATGCTAGAATATCTAGAATATCTAGAACATCTAGAAACGCTAGCACTCGTTTAGCATCTAAACCGTTGAGACCCACCACGGTGGCTACCCTGCGGTTGGTTGCTTAAAGCAATTAAAAAGAAAGTAAACAACCCGGTTCGGTTTTCAACAGTCATCACTGTCAGGACCTAACCACCAAACAAAACAAAGACAATGTCAAGAACTAATTTTGACCAGCTTCTCCAGGCAGGTTGCCACTTTGGCCACCTCCGCCGTAAGTGGAACCCAGCTATGGCTCCTTATATCTTCATGGAGCGCAATGGCATTCATATCATCGACCTGCACAAGACTGTCGCTATGACAGACCAGGCTGCAGAGGCACTCAAGCAGATCGCTAAGTCAGGAAAGAAAATCCTGTTCGTCGCTACTAAAAAACAAGCTAAGGACGTTGTTGCTGAGAAGGCAGCAAGCGTAAACATGCCATACGTTAACGAGCGTTGGGCTGGTGGTATGCTCACCAACTTCCCTACAATCCGTAAGGCTATCAAGAAAATGACGAACATCGACAAGCTCATGGCTGACGGTACATTCTCTAACCTCTCAAAGCGCGAGCTTCTTCAGATTTCTCGCCAGCGTGCAAAGCTTGAGAAGAACCTCGGTTCTATCTCTGACCTCACACGTCTGCCATCTGCTCTCTTCGTTATCGATATCCTCAAGGAGCACATCGCTATCGCAGAGGCACAGCGTCTGGGTATCCCTGTATTCGCTATCTGCGATACAAACTCTGACCCTAACAAGGTTGACTTCCCTATCCCAGCTAACGACGACGCTAAGGATTCTATCGATGCTATCCTGACAGCTTGCTGCCAGGCTATCGCTGAGGGTCTTGAGGAGCGCAAGGCAGAGAAGGCTGACGAGAAGGCTGCTTCTGAGCAGGAGGATAAGCCAAAGAAGGCTGCTGCTCGCAAGGAGGCTGAGTAATATTCAAAAATTGAAAAATTCAAAAATTGAAAAATTATTTGATTGAGTTATCGGTCAATAATTTTTCAATTTATAACACCCTACTACCGGGGATGAATTAATTTTTCAATATTTTAATTTTCCAATATTTTAATTTCAAAGAAAATGGCTGTATCAATGGAAAACATCAAGAAGCTCCGCGCTATGACTGGCGCTGGTCTTGCTGATGTTAAGAAGGCTCTCACTGAAGCTGAGGGCGATATGGATAAGGCAAAGGAGATCCTCCGCCAGAGAGGTCAGGCTATCGCTGCTAAGCGTGCTGACCGTGAGACATCTAACGGCTGCGTACTTGCTAAGGTTAGCGAGGGCTTCGCTGCTATCGTTGCTCTGAAGTGTGAGACTGACTTCGTTGCTAACGGTGCTGACTACATCAAGCTGACACAGGATATCCTCGACGCTGCTGTTGCTGCTAAGGCTAAGAGCATCGACGAAATCAACGCACTGACACTCGCTAACGGTCTTACCGTAGCTGCTGCTGTTACAGAGCGTTCTGGTGTTACTGGTGAGAAGATGGAACTCGATGGTTACAACTACCTTGAGGGTGAGAACATTGAGTGCTACAACCACATGAGCCGTAACGGTCTCTGTACTCTCGTTCAGACCAACAAGCCAGCTGCTGAGCAGGCTCACGCTATCTGTATGCAGGTAGCTGCTATGAAGCCAGTTGCTCTCGACGAGGCTTCGGTTGATCCAAAGATCGTAGAGGAAGAGTACAACGTTGCTGTTGAGAAGTCAAAGCAGGAGCAGGTACAGAAGGCTGTTGAGAACGCTCTCAAGAAGGCTGGCATCAACCCTGCACACGTTGACTCAGAGGATCACATGGAGTCTAACATGACTAAGGGTTGGATCACTGCTGAGGACGTTGCTAAGGCTAAGGAGATCATCGCTACTGTATCAGCAGAGAAGGCTGCTTCTCTCAACATGCAGATGATTGAGAACATCGCTAAGGGCCGTGTCAACAAGTTCTACAAGGAGTCTTGTCTGCTCAACCAGGAGTTCATCCAGGACAGCAAGATGACTGTTAAGCAGTACCTCCAGGCTGCTGACAAGGAGCTCACAGTAGTTGCTTTCAAGCGCTTCACTCTCGTTGCTGACTAATATTCAGACAGGTTAGAAACATCTAACCAACATAGAATAAAACACTCAAGCGTCAGTGCCACAAAGGCGCTGACGCTTATTTATTTTACAAAAAAAGGCATTATGAAGATATTTGCAGTGGGTATGAACTATGCCCAACACAATAAAGAAGTAAAAAATACGTTATTACAACAGAGCGTCTCTGACTCCGCCGATCGCGAACCAGTCATTTTCACAAAGGCAGACTCTGCATTGCTCAAGGATCATAAGCCTTTCTTCATCCCTGACTTTATGGGACAGATTGACTACGAGACGGAACTTGTCGTTCGCATCTGCCGCCTTGGCAAGTCTATCCCAGAGCGTTTCGCTCATCGTTACTACGATGCCATCACCGTCGGCATTGACTTCACTGCACGTGAATTACAAAAGAAACTGCGTGAGGAAAGTCAACCATGGGAAATCAGCAAAGGATTTGATGGATCGGCCGTTATCGGAGACTGGATAAACTTAGACAAACTGATTCCATTACGCGATGATGGTGAAGTAAGTCTTTGCGACAAGGCACTGGAATTTCATCTTGACATCAATGGTCAGACAGTACAAAGTGGCTTGTCTTCACAGATGATTCACACTGTAGATCATCTGATTAGCTACATCTCGCAGTTCTTCACGCTGAAGACTGGCGACTTGCTCTACACAGGCACCCCAGTTGGTGTTGGTCCGGTAAAGATTGACGACCATCTGGAGGGATACCTCGAAGGAAGAAAACTGCTGGACTTCTATGTTAAGTAAGTATCTTTTTGTAGAAAAAACTTCGGAAGTACAGTATAAAACAAAATAAGAAAAAACTACAACTACATATAATGAATATGAAAGCTGGCATCATATCAAAGTTAACATCAGTCATCCTGTTGCTACTATGCGTGCAAAACGCCATGGCACAACGGTTCTTTAATCTCACTGCAGACGAGGTCAAGATCGACTCCGTCCTCCCTACCGTGAACTATGCTATGTCTCTCACAGACGAGCAGGCAGATTCGACATACACTGCAGTGGTAAAATATGCAGAATACATAGACATGACTCCTGAGGACATTGCTGCCTACAAGAGACTGACTAACGAACAGATGCCAGCAGAACCTGTTGTTAGTCAGGACATTATCACCACGCGCAAGAAGCAAACGCTTGTATTCTCACTCTCGCCATTTGTCTATCGCGAGGGCAAGCATCAGATACTTGTCAGCTTCATGCTCGACATTCAGTCACAGCCTAACACCAGAGCAAAAGGAAGCAAAGCAGCCAGTGCTGCAAGCAGATATGCCGACCATTCAGTGTTGGCAAACGGACGATGGGCAAAGATCAGTGTGCCATCATCTGGATTCTATCAGCTGACAGACGCTGTTATCCGTAAGGCTGGATTCAGAAACATGAGCAAGGTTAAGATATATGGCTATGGTGGTAACATCATACCAGAATCTCTCAGTGATGCTTATCTGCGTGAAACCGACGACCTTAAGGAAGTGCCTTCGGCTATGGTTAACGGTCGTCGCTTGTTCTACGGCAAGGGTCCTGTGTCATGGGCCACAGCGACTACAGAGACACGTACCCGCAACCCATACTCTAACTATGGTTACTATTTCATTACCGAAAGTGACGAGGATGCCAATATGGTAAGCGAAGAAGAACTGAGGGCTGCCCACTCTACACCAGAAAGTTATCATTCATTACACGAGATTGATAACTACGCATGGTATGAAGGCGGTAGAAACCTTGTTGACGGTACCTACATAAAGGAGTCAAAGACTTATAATGTAGCATCTCCATCAAACGGTGCGAATGGTAGCGTAACAGTCTCAATATCTGCTGCTACCAACTCTGGATATGAACTCACGGTAAACGGCGAGACGTTCTCTCCTGTTACATTCAAGATGTCAAGCTACGACCAGGCAACGTTCAACACACGTACTTACAGGGTGTCTAACCTTAAGCCAGAGAACGAAATCAAGATCAATGTTACAGAAGGTGGTCCACTGCGTCTTGACTACATATCAATACGCACAGATAGCCGTGCTGAGTTACCGGACCTTTCAAGCATCAACATTCCTGCAGCCGAATATGTTTACAACATAACGAATCAGGACCACCATGCCGATCCTTCCGTTGACCTCACCATCATCATCCCTACATCACAGCTTTTCCGCGATCAGGCAGAGCGCCTCAAGGCTCATCACGAGAACCATGACGGCATGTCGGTAAGAATAGTTCCTGCAGACGAGCTTTATAACGAGTTTTCAAGCGGAACACCTGACGTTTCGGCTTATCGCAGATACATGAAGATGATGTACGACCGCGCATCAACAGAGGAAGAGATGCCTAAATACTTGCTGCTCTTCGGTGACTGCGTTTGGGACAACAGATTGCTGACAAGTGAGTGCAGGAATCTTAATCCGGACAATCTGCTTCTCTGCCACGAGAGCGAGAATTCGCAGAACGCTGTCTATTGCTATGTATCAGACGACTTCATTGCTCTGCTTGACGACAACGAGGCGATACTGAAGAACGGTGACTACACTGGTACTCCTGACATCGGCGTAGGCAGATTCCCTGCTCTCAACGAGGCTGTTGCAAAGATTCTTGTTGACAAAACCATCAACTACGCTGTCAACAAGAACGTCGGTGCATGGCAGAACACTATCATGTTCATGGGCGACGATGGCAACAACAACCTCCACATGAATGATGTCAACATCGTTGCAGACAACATCATAGAAAAATATCCTGGCTACAACGTCCGTAAGGTTATGTGGGATGCTTACAGACGTACTGAGTCGTCAACAGGCTCACGCTATCCTGATGTCGAAGAGACCATCAAGGCTCAGCAGCAGGCTGGCGCGCTCATCATGGACTACGCTGGCCATGGTGCTGCCAACTCGATATCTCACGAATACGTGCTGCGCATTGGTGATTTCATTGACTTTACCAACACCAACCTTCCTCTCTGGGTTACGGCATCATGCGACATTGGTCCATTCGATGGCACGGAATCTACTATCGGCGAGACAATCCTTACCAATCCTAATGGTGGCGGCATTGCTTTCTTCGGAACGACACGTACCGTATATGCAAACTATAACAAGCATATTAACGATGAGTTTATCAAGGCTGTCCTTGGTTCTACCAACGGCAAGCGCAACACTCTGGGTGATGCCAACCGTATTGCAAAGTGCCGGCTCGTTACAAAGAACGAGGACGGACTGATACTTGACAAGACCGTCAACAAACTGCAGTATTCTCTGCTTGGCGACCCTGCCTTAGCACTCAACACTCCACAGAGCAGATGTGTTGTGGATAGCATCAACGGCATATTGCTTACCGAAAGCCAGCCAACCATAAGTGCTAACTCCAAGGTTAGAATCAGCGGACACGTCGAGAACAACGGTACTCTGCTGAGCGACATGAACGGTTACGTCTCAGTGGCTGTCAAGGATAGCAAGGAGAAGCAATACTGCTTCAACAACTCACGCGATGCTGAGTCAATCTTCTGGTTCTATGACAGAACAAAGAATTTGTATTTTGGCACCGACAACGTGAAGAACGGTAAATTCTCTATTACTTTCACAGTGCCTCGCGACATCAACTATTCTGACAAGAATGGTCTGATAACTCTCTTCGCATACAACGAGGATGCGACGGTAACAGCCAACGGTGAGACAGACAAATTCTATGTAGGTGGTTCTCAGGAACTTGCCAACGACTCTATCGGCCCTTCCATCTACTGCTACCTGAACTCTCCTTCGTTCGTCAATGGCGACGAGGTAAATGCCACCCCATACTTCGTGGCAGAGATAAAGGACAAGGATGGCATCAATGCTTCTGGCACAGGTATCGGACATGATATGCAGCTGGTTATTGACAACCAGATTGCCATGACCTATAACCTCAACGATAACTTCCAGTTCGACTTCGGCACCTACACTTCGGGTAACACATTCTTTAGCCTCCCTACCCTATCCGAAGGTCCTCACACGTTGCGATTCAGAGCATGGGACATTCTCAACAACCCATCGACAACCACCCTGCAGTTCGTTGTCACCCCTACTCTGAAGCCAACCATCGTTGATGTCAACGTCACGAAGAATCCGGCAAAGACATCTACGACATTCATTGCAACTCACGATATGCCTGGCAGCATTGTCAACATGAAGGTTGAGATATTCGACATGAGCGGACGCTTGCTCCACAGCATGTCGCAGACAACAACAGCCAACAGTGCCACAACGACAATGAACTGGAACCTGACAACAGACAGCGGCAACCGACTCCAGACGGGTGTATATCTTTACAGAGTCAGCATGAACGGCAACGGTACTGCTATCGCCTCAAAGGCAAAGAAACTGATTATCATCAACGATTAACCGTTTATGATAAATAAACCATATAGAAACATCTGCATCTTATTGCACACCATATCTTTATAAAAAATAAATATGTCAAAGAAAATCATCACCGTATTCCTTCTACTGGCAACAGCTATAACAACGTTTGCACAGGACAAAGAGAATATGTTCAACCCTATCAACACAAGCGTCACGTCACAAACCATCGCTCCGGACGCACGAGCAGCTGGTATGGGTGATGTCGGTGCTGCGACCGATCCTGACGTTGCATCACAATTCTGGAATCCTGCAAAATATCCGTTTACCATATCGCGAGCAGGAGTTGCTCTCAACTATACTCCTTGGCTCCGCCAGCTTGTCAGCGACATGGACCTTGCATATCTTGCAGGCTACTATCGCATTGGCGATTACTCGGCCATCTCTGGTTCGCTGCGTTATTTCTCGCTGGGCGAGGTGTTCACGTCAAGTGACATCTCTGGTTCAAACGATATGACCATCAACCCTTACGAGATGTCGCTTGATGTGGCATACTCTATGATGCTCTCGGAGAAGTTCTCTATTGCTGCTACGGTACGCTGGATATACTCTGACCTGACATACGACTACACAGAGGACACTACTCCTGGCTCTGCCTTCGGCGCCGACTTGTCGTTCTACTATCAGAACTATGTCAACATGGGCGACCGTGAGTGCCAGCTTGGCCTTGGTATGAACGTTTCGAACATCGGTTCTAAGATCAGTTTTGGTGGTTCTAACTACTCTGAGTTCATCCCAACAAACATGCGTCTCGGTCTTTCGCTCATGATTCCTGTGAACGAATACAACCGCTTTACAATTGCTGCAGATGCCAACAAACTGCTGGTTCCTACCTATCCTAAGCAGCTGGACGGTGAGTCAAGTTCTGACTACGAGGCTCGTGTAGAGAAGGAATACTACGATGTATCAAGCATCGCGGGTATCTTCAAGAGTTTCTCTGATGCTCCTAACGGTATGAAGGAGGAGTTGCAGGAGATACAGTGGAGTCTCGGTGCTGAATACGTTTACAACGACCAGTTCTCCATACGTGGCGGTTATCACCACGAGGCAGAGAACAAGGGTAACCGTAAATACTTTACCCTCGGTGCCGGATTCCAGATGAGTGCTTTCTCTCTCGATGTGGGTTACGTCATCGCTACAGCAAAGTCAAACCCTCTTGACCAGACGCTTCGCTTCACGCTTGGCTTTGATATGGATGGTCTGAAGGATTTATTTGGAAGAAGAAGATAAAAAAAGAATATTCTGCCCCCCACCCTCCGCGTAGGGAGGGGGCTTTTTTTATGTCCTTAATAAACAGAAAACTATGAACATCAGAGTAGGAATGGGCTATGACGTCCATAAACTTGTCAGTGGCCGCGAACTTTGGCTTGGCGGCATACAGATTCCGATGCAGGACAGCAACGGAGAACAGATGGGATTGTTGGGACATTCTGATGCCGACGTTCTCATCCATGCCATCTGCGACGCTATACTTGGCGCTGCCAACATGCGTGACATCGGCTATCACTTTCCACCGACTAAAGGCAATGAATTTGAGAACATCGACTCAAAGATTCTGCTGAAGCGCACAAACGAACTAATACAGTCAAAGGGGTATCGTCTTGGAAACATCGATGCAACGGTATGTGCAGAAAAGCCGAAGTTGAATCCTCATGTAGAAGCCATGAAATCTTGCCTTGCTGCGGTCCTTGAGACTGATGTGGATAATGTATCCATCAAAGCCACAACAACGGAGAAATTAGGCTTTACAGGGCGTATGGAGGGCATCTCAGCCTACGCAGTAGTGCTTATTGAAAAGTAGAGTTGCTCTAAGAACTACTAGATAACCTAGAAATACTAGAATCTCTAGAACTACTAGAACTACTAGAATCTCTAGAACATCT
>JAZUKC010000003.1:0-15637 GCA_045643065.1 Prevotella sp. | reverse complement strand
CAGAGAAGGTTGCTGGCTATGACGCAGATTGGAACGACAAGATCTACGAGAACCACTACAGCAACACTACTCTCGCCTACTCTCCAAGCGCCATTGCAAACTGGTTCCTCAACGCCCACTACAAGGGATTCCGCGCCACTTGGCACACTGGTTTCGTCAGCGACATGTATCTTGACAACTCTGAAAGCGACGCTCGCAAGCTCCCTGGCTACAGCGTTTCAAACCTCTCTGCCAACTACACGTTCAACATTGGCAAGGGCGTGAAGCAGATTGTTCTCGGTGCCAACGTGAACAACATCTTCAATCGCCACTACGCTGCCAACGGTTTCGTTTGGTATCAGTACTACAACACTGCCGGCGAACGTCTCTCTCATTGCAGCTACATCCCATCAGCTGGTTGCACAGCGATGGTAAACCTTACACTTAGATTCTAAGACCCCACCCAAATCCTCCCCACAGGGGGAGGGCTTTTTTCATTATGCTTGAATTCCTGGAAGCCCATGGGCTCGACATATTCACCACCATCCTTGGCTTGGTTTATATTCTCCTTGAGTATAAGGCAAGCATTTGGCTGTGGCTTGTAGGCATCATCATGCCTGCCCTCGACATCATTCTCTATTGGCAGTACGGACTTTACGGCGACTCTGCCATGGCTGTCTATTACATGCTCGCTGCCATCTACGGCTGGATTGCTTGGCGCTTCTTCAAGACCTCTCCCAACCAGGAGCTTGTTTCCAAAGAATCCGCCACGCAGAGTCCTCCCCCTGTGGAGGAGTCAGAGGGGGTCGGCTCCGGCATCTCCCGCATGCCTCTCCGCACCTACTTTCCCGCCTTCGCCTTCTTCGCCTTCGCTTGGGCTATAACCTACTACGTCCTTGCCAACTACACCAACAGCACCGTCCCTGTCCTCGACGCCTTCACCAATGCGCTGAGCTTCGTCGGCCTTTGGGCATTGGCAAAGAAATACATCGAGCAATGGTTCTTCTGGATCATCGTTGACGCCATCTGCTGCTACCTGTACATCATCAAGGGCATACCGTTCAAGGCTTTCCTCTACGGACTCTATGTCGTAATAGCCGTTGCAGGCTACTTCAAGTGGAAGAAGCTTGCAGCACAAGAATCATAAGTCCTACTTTCAGTTTAAGAAGTTATAAGAAGTTATAGGAAGTTATAGGAAGTTAAAGGACAAATGCTTTTATGTACGGAGAATAAAGGTAATGTCTTTTAACTCCTTAGCGACCTTAGGAGCGATAACTCCATTTAACTCCATTTAACTCCCCTTGAAAAAATGCTAAATGTAGTCATACTCGCCGACGGAGATTTCCCAACCTCTCCCGAACCTCTTCGCCTACTCTCTGAAGCCCGTTTCGTCTGCTGTTGCGACGGAGCGGCAGAGAAGCTCATCGCTTTCGGTCGCATTCCCGATGCCATCGTTGGCGATGGCGACTCACTCTCCCCTGAATTCAAAGCCCAATACAAGGACATTCTCCACACCGAGTCCGAACAGGAATACAACGACCTCACCAAAGCCACGCGCTTTGTCGTCAGCCACTTTGCCACTCCCGAATGTAGGGCGAAGATTTCTGAGCCGCTTCCCCCACTCCACATCACTTATCTCGGTGCTACCGGCAAACGTGAGGACCATACCCTCGGCAACATCTCCCTACTCTCTTTCTATAAGGAAACATTCGGCATCGACGCTTCCATGTACACCGACTACGGCCATTTCCGGGCTTGCAGCCGTGGCACCACAACCTTTTCCTCATTCCCACGCCAGCAGGTCAGCATCTTCAATCTCAGCTGCACCGCCATCACAGCCGACAATCTCCGTTGGCAACCTTACGCCTACGCCCAGCTTTGGCAAGGCACTCTCAACGAAGCCACCGCAGATTCCTTCACCATAACTGCCGACGGCAACTACCTCATTTACCAAACCTACGCACCAAAGCCGCTGAGTTTTACACCGTAATCCAAAGGAAAACGCCTCAAAAAAACAAAATGATTTTTTGAGGCGTTTTCCTTTGAGTTTTAGTAAGCGTTTTTTAGAACTTCACGCCAGCCGATAGGCAGATACCATTCTGAAGCACCTTCGTTGTTTCTGGAGAGGAATGTTTTCTGTGTATGTTGTAGTCATAGATATAGTCCAGATCACAAATCAAGGAGAACTTCTTCAGGGGTATTTCCAATCCTGCACCGGCATACAAACCAAATTGCTCATCAAACTTCCAATCAAGAATAGCATAGTCTCCCCATGGATAGGCGAAATCACGCGAGAAGGCTCTGAAGATGGCACCACACTTCACTCGTGTCTTCAGTGCACCAGTCTTGAATTGGTATCCAGGACCTAACATCAAGTCCAGCTGGTTGAATTTCACACGCAGATACTTTTCCTTGTCACTCGTAGCTTTTGCTGACTCAAAGGCAATACCCACATTGACCATCAGACCCTTGAACAATCTGTCCCAATGGATATCTGCACCTGCCGACACCTCTGGTGCATAGCTCATAATGGTCTGATCATTCCATAATTTATATTGCGTTGCCTTATATCCGACCTTCACCCAGGGGTGCACCGCACGGTCTTCCTCAGGCGTGTTTTTTGCCCGATACTCAAACACTTCGCAATAACCATCCGTGCAGACGTCATCTATGTATGTCATGACAGTCTTCTTCGTATTTTTGCGGTTTTTTTTGAGCGTCATGAGCATGTTGCCAGCCTTCTCACTCTTGCTGAGCATCTTCCATGCATCGCCTATCTCCTCGCGGAGATCCTCCAATGACGTTGCACTTCGTGCTTTGGTTACGTCGAAAGCAGCTTCATTACCATCCTCATCAACGAGTAGCATCTCGTTAGAGCCAACCTGATAAAGGTTCATGTTTCCTCGGATAACATATTCCGCAAATACCATCTCGCGACTGTTGTCATCCTTTTGTACATTCTTGCTCACATAATAGATGCCGTTGTGCAGGAAGCGGTAGCTGTCAATCTCGCCCGGGAGATAAGTCTTGAACTCCGTCGCACCATTCTCTTTGAACACGCATCGCTTTGTGTTCATCGCTGATGTACGGAAGTCTATCATTCCGTTCAGCGTGTCGCCTTGCAGAGTTATAACATAACCCTCACGTAGGTTCTGCTGTGCCATAGCCATTGCGGCAATTAGAAGGAAAGAAAAGATTAAAGATAACTTTTTCATCGTTTGTTCGTTTTCTAGTTTGATCATACATTATGTTTATTTCTCACTGCTGGGATTGCTCTCCCTGTATTTATTCTTTTGTTTGAATGACATGTTGTCATTTTTTTTATTTTGGTTAAAGGATTACAGATAACAAATAACTGTATTTTCAGAAAGCATAGAGGAGAATTGGACAGAGAACCACGGTACCTATCCCTTGTGCTCCTCTGTTCTTTTATTGGCACAAAGGTTATACGCCACAAGTCTGTCTATGCACAAATCGTTGAATGTGAAGAGCCGTGTGAGGGGAAACTTTCACGCACGGTTCCGTGAGAGGGTGGAGGTGAGATTCCTCCGCTCTACTCGACCTTGTGATCCTTTTAGGAGATTTAGAAATCTACAGATTCAAACTCTAGCCCAGTCAACTTGTTTTTGTAATATGTATCAACAAATCTTTCACTGACATACCAATCATGATTGCATTTATCTATCATAAAAAGATCTAATTCTTTCTTATAAAATTCTATTGTCATCTTTGTAACACGAGAATATATTACGTGAAAGT
Organism: Prevotella sp.; assembly: GCA_045643065.1. GTDB lineage: Bacteria > Bacteroidota > Bacteroidia > Bacteroidales > Bacteroidaceae > Prevotella. The sequence goes on along the minus strand of JAZUKC010000003.1, from coordinate 11,899 downwards.
CCTCTTCGTCAGCCAGAAATTCATTCCACTTCATAATAAATTCTTCGGAAGAGTTGATTTCTATAGGAATTATTTTATCTGGTTCATCATCTTCTATATAAAATTCACAGTTTGGGAAATCCAGAAAACTCCAATTTTCTGATATGAGTTTCATTACATAATAGTCTTCAACCTTGTTTTTTCTTATATTAGTTACCTTTCCCCTGTAGAAACGATGAGCATCAATATGTTGATCCTCTATAAATCTTTTTGCCTTTTCACTTAATAAGAATAATTCATTCGAGAATCCATGACTTAAGAAATCTGTATAATGAGCACCATTAGCCAGTTTAAAACCTGATAGATTGGGGGCTACAGGAGGGAACAAGGGATTATAATCATAATATAAAGAATAAACACCATTATCCTCATTCTTTGGAGAATATCCTTTGATAAAATCCCAGACTTGCGGAAATTGTGTTCCCACAATTTTCGAATCAATACTGTATTTTAATTTGTAGTATTTCATAATTATTGCACAGATGTTGACCAACTACTTTATTTTTACGTCATTAACCTTTTGGGCTGGATTCTTTTCTACAGGGTCACGGGGACAGGTACCGTGATTCTCTCAGAGAAAAACAATGATGTTTATACTCTGGATTCTGATTGTACTTTGCGTTTCTGCGCAAATTCTTCCGTTAGGAAGTTTGGCATTGGTGTTTGATTGAATTTTCTCATACTCATATTCACGATTCAAGGTGTTACATTTTCCGATGCACTAATTTTAGAAAGATAGTGCCCTTTAGGGATTCCTGTTGATTTACAGCATATTATATACTAAAATCGTAGCTGTCCAAACGTCTCAGTAGTCAAATCGACGACGGAGTTTTTGTTGCTATTGGACAAAGGTAATACAAAATTTTGAATTATGCAAACACTATTGGCATACAAAATACATTTGGGGGTTATCTTAATGCTTTAATTATATGCCAATAGTGTCCTTATAATGTTAAGTCTGATGCTGTCTATTCTTCGTCGACGAACAAATCTTCAAGCATGACTTCGCTTTGAATGCTTTGCCAGCCTTCATTATGCTCAACGCCTTCAGATGTAATCATCGTAAGGTGAATGGACTTGTCTGTTTCTGATAATATTCTGAAACTCTCTGCGCGTGACTGCATGTATGAAGCATAGTCAGAAGATATGGAATAGGTTCCGCTAACGTATTTCATTTCGCACAGGTTGATAGTCTTGTCTCCTCTATCAAGGATAAGGTCAATCTGTCCTCCACGATGTTGCTTGTCATTCTTGTCAGTGAAAGCCAACCAGGAATATGTGCATACGTTGCTAAGTATTCCGTTAATACCCAGCTTACGTTTAATCTGCTGTATGTGATGAAGGCAAATCTGCTCAAATGCGTACCCTTGCCATGATGAGATATCCATCTGGCGATGGCTCCAAAAATGTTCATCGCCTCCGTTATATGACTTTACAAATCGTAGATAATATAAGGTATATAGGTCGGTTAGTTGGTACATCATATCACGCTCCGTTTTTCCGAAAGCTGTATATCTGCGTACAAAGTCGCAGTTACAAAGGTCTGTCAGCACATCAGAAAAATATCCATTGTCTTCACACTTGATTTCTGCCAACAGCTCCTGACGAGTCATACCTTTCATCTTCTTTGAAAGCGTCTCTACGACTCTTCTATACAAGGTTGACTCCTTGAATAACGATTTGAAAAGGAATGCATATTCAGTCTTTAGCGGAGCTTCTTTGCTATAGAACAGACGATCAATGTTCTGCGCAATGCTATCTGATTTCTTCATCATGTCCAGATAGTATGGTGTACCTCCAAGTGACATATATGCTTCTGCCACTTGACGGCGCGAAATCGCAAATCCTCTGGATTTAAGGAACTGCTCGGTTTCTAGAAGGTTGAATGGTCGTAGATATATAGGCTGTGTAACTCGGTTATGAAGTCCACCTTTGTTGCCAAGCAACTTGTTGGTCATCCATGTTGTAGCAGAACCACATACAATCAGTTTCATGTTGTCAAGCTTCGATGCCCATTCATTCCAGAATAGTTCAAAGGCTTTGAGGAAGCGTGATCGTGGTGTGTCCAACCATGGTAATTCGTCAATGAAGACTAGAATTCTTTTCTGCTTTCTCTTTGTTTCAAGAAATTCTTGAAGACGAAAGAATGCATCAAGCCAAGTCTTGGGTTGCTTGATTTTCTTACCAGAATAGCGTTCAAGCTGGTAAGCGAAGTTGGTCAGTTGCTCTGTCTTGGTACCTTCGTAGATACCTGTCATATAAAAATCATATTTTTCTCCGAAGGTTTTATCTATAAGGAACGTCTTACCGATACGCCTTCTTCCATAAACTGCTATGAACTCAGCCTTGCTGCTATGATAGAGTTCATTCAACAGTATGGATTCCTTCTTTCTGCCGATGATTATGTTAGCCATATTACTCACGTTTTTATTTTATTGTGCAAAGGTATATAAAATAATTAAACCATACAAGAAAATACATTAAAACTACTGCGGTAACTAGTAAAATTTAACAGTTATCGCAGTACTATAATAGTATTTTGTATGTAACACCAAGATGTTGTTTTATTTGGGGAGAGTTAGAATTGTGTTACAAAGTTAGGGCGAATCCTTTTCTTCTGTACAAGGTCAAGCCTCTGGTATTGAAGAAAATCTCCACACTTGCAGGTAGTATTTTCTCCAAGAACCTTGTACTGATGAATCTTAACCCTCTTTGATGTAACATAATTCTTTAACCTCCCCCAAAGTAGTAAAACTACAATAAAGGGAATAAATAATTTTTTAAGTTATGAAAAATGAAGATGTTTTAGCAATGCTTGTCCGTATGGGCAGTGAGTTTATGGAGTACTATCGGTTGATACAATCGATGGATTCCGTATGCAAAGTTATATATTTATTCTATAACCGCCAAATTATTCGCTTGAAATTATTTGCGGACCACGGTACCTATCCCTTGTGCTCCTCTGTTCTTTTATTGGCACAAAGGTTATACTCCAAGAGTCTGTCTATGTACAACGCGTTGAATGTGAAGAGCCGTGTGAGGGAAAACTTTCATGCACCATTCCGTGACAGGGTGCAGGTGAGATTCCTCCGCTCTACTCGACCTGTGATCCTTTTTTTCTGTTCTGTCCGAGTATGATATATAAAAGAACAGCCTGCCAACTCTTGTGTGTTGGCAGGCTGCTGCATGTTTATAGGGGTGTGTGAGGCGTGAAGGGGGATTACATTACTACGACCTTCTTGCCATTGATGGTGTTCAGTCCACGCTGTGCCTTCTGGAGACGCTGACCATTGATGCTGTAGATAGACATTGTCTGTGCAGCAGGAGCAGATGCGTTAGCGATGGCAGTTGCTATGTTGTCGATGGTGAAAACGTATGCGTTGCCCTCAGTTTCTGTATTGTTCGAAACGGTGATAGCGATGGTTGTATTGTCGTTAACCTGAATGCCAGCTTCGTCGCCGATGTTGGCTGTCTGTTTGCCATTGTTGTCTGTCAGAATCATGTGGAGGTAGTCGCCCTTGGTCATTGTCACTACTGCGCTGTTGTTTTCATCAAGTGCTTCACCAGGCCATCCGCCATTGAGGTTTGCCCATGACAGACCTTCGCAAGCAAAAAGAGAGAGAGCGTCGCCAGTGTTGTTTGTCACGTTGACGGTAACCTCTACGGTGCCAACATATTCGTATGTCACGTTGACGTTTGTGCCGTCGATAACAGGAGCTGTCACGGCATAGCCTACGATGTGACCAGCGTCAACCTTTGGTGTCTCTGATGCACTCTTGAATGTGTCACCGTTCTTGTAGGTTTCCTCGCCGAAGATGGCATAGCCCTCGTCGCAGCCGGTGATGTTGACGGTGAATGTGTATTCTGTTACAGAGCCCTTTGGAGTGGCAACACCATTGACTGCCTTTGTCTCAGGGTTGAAGGTGATGGTAACGTCGTAGTTGCCTGCGCCTTCGATTACGATTGTGGCGTTAGCGCTTGGATATGCAATTCCCCATGCATGATCCTCAACGACCTTATACTCGATTGTTCCGGCAGGAAGGGTAACGTCCTCCTTTGTCCATGTGTAGATGCCTTCGACGAGAGTCATGTCTGTCGCTGTGTTTGTCTGATCCCATTTTGCACCGAAAAGGTCAGCTGAGCTACCGGCGATAGAGTATTCGTGTTTTACCTCGCCAGCGTCACCTGTCTTTGTTGCTTCGGCTGTCAGAGTGTTGGTTGCTGGAGTGAGTGTATAGACGATGGTGTAGATGCCATTCTCATCTACGGTCAGCGACTGATTGCCTGACATAGGGACAGATGTGTCCCATGCATGATCCTTTGCAGCCTTGTATTCGTAGGCTTTGTTAGCTTCGAGAGTCTTGTCGGTTACGGTCAGGGTGTAGGTAGCACCACCGTCAGTAGGTGTCATGTCGTTGTCTTCGTAGTCCACAGCCCAGTCGACGTTGCCATTCATAATGGTTTTGTTACCAACGATAGTCCATACGTCCTGGGCATTGATGCCTACAGAGCATAGCATTGCTAATGCAATGAGAGTAAAGATTTTCTTCATACGTAAAATTGTTTAGTTGTTATTTATTGTAGTGTATTTTTTTATTGATGTTGCGATTCCTTTTTGTTAATGCAATTGTAAATTTTTTGCAAAGGTACATCGTATAAAAATATTATGCAATAATAATTATGTATAATGTGTATGAAAAAGTGTGCAAGCGATTACGCTATAGATGCTATGTGGCAGAACGAAAAAAACCAGTATGACCTGGTGCGTCATACTGGCTAAAATGAAAAAGTTATGTGTGTGAGTGGGTGATTAGTCGAGGAGTGCCTGACGAGACTTAGCAAGCTCGTCCTTAATCTCTGCGAGTTCCTTCTTCATCTCGTCAACGGTTGTAGCGTTGAGCTTCTTGAGTGGCTGGATAGCCTCTGCAAGACCCTGAATCTCAGCATCGAGGGTCACGGGGACAGGTACCGTGATTCTTTCAGAGAAAAACAATGATGTTAATACCATAGGTTCTGATTGCACTTTGCGTTTCTGCGCAAATTCTTCCGTTAGGAAGTTTGGCACTGCTGTCTGATTGAATTTTCTCATCCTCATATCTACAAATTTAAGGAGATTCATTTTCCCGTTGCAAAGTTACATATTTATTGAGGATCATAGGGGGCAGGTTCCTATGATCCTCAGGTATTCATTTTTATGTCTTTACATTTTCACTTAATACTTAAATGCTGAGCCGCCAACGAACTCTCTCATGATGCTCGTTCTTGGTATTTCACTGTCTGATATTGGCGTGAAATGGTTGATGAACCTTATCAGACGGTGGGCCTCTGCGTATTCTGGACAGTTCTTCGGCACTGACTGGAGGATTGGAACTGCGTGGTTTCGGAGTACGGCAAACTCAATGTTGAGGGCAGAATTGAACATGATGTCGGCGTTTTCCTGATATGGGAAAATCCATTTTTCCTCTGCTTCGCAGACGTTTGGCCACATCTTGATGGTCTCCTGTGCAGAGTATGCGCCCTTGTTGTAGTCGCGTATGATGCGGCGAAGAAGACGATTGTCGCGCATAGGAATCCAATTGTGTGCGTCGAGGCTTACGCTCGTCAGTGCAGAGATGTAAATCTTGTACTTCATACTGTCGTCAACATGCTCCGTAAGACGTGGGTTCAGGGCATGGATACCCTCAATGATGAGCACATGTTTGTCCGTAAGCTGAAGGCGTTTACCATTCCATTCGCGCTTGCCCGTCACGAAATTATACTCCGGAACCTCCACTTCTTCGCCCTTAAGCAGCTTAGAAAGATGGTCGCCAAGCAGCTTATAATCAACCGTTTCGAAGTTATCGAAGTCATATTGACCATTAGGAAGCAACGGCGTATCTACACGATTGACGAAGTAATCGTCGGTAGAGAACGACAGCGGACGCAGACCACACGCCATGAGTTGCACCGAGAGACGTTTGCAGAAAGTAGTCTTGCCAGAGCTTGATGGTCCGGTTATCAGCACAAGACGCACACCATCGTTCTGGTTTCGCTCGTAAATCTGCTCCGCAATCTTCACGATTTTCTTCTCCTGAAGTGCCTCCGACACCTGTATAAGCTCGCTTGCCTGACCTTCCTTGACAGCCTTATTGACATCGCCCGCATTCGAAAGGTGCATTATTATGTTCCATTTCACCTGCTCCTTATATACGTCGAACGTCATAGGCTGAGGCTCCATAGGCACTAATTGCTCAGGATTGTGCGGGTCAGGGATGCGAAGAAGCATGCCTTCTCCGTATGGAACCAGCCCGAACACCTTAAGACAACCTGCCGAAGGCGCAAGCGTTCCGTAGTAGTAATCTACCGTATCGCCCAGCGTGTAGTATGTGGTATAGACCTCGTTCATAGTCTCCAGCAGTTTCACTTTGTCGTTAAGTCCGCGCTCACGGAATATGTTTATGACCTCCTCCGTAGGCATTTCGAGTCGGCGGAAAGGCATGTCGAGACGCACAATCTCCTCCATTCGCTGGCGAATCTGTTCTATTTCGAGTTCAGAAAGACCACGAGTGCGCCCGTCGAGAGCAGGTTTTATGAAGTTGCAGTAGTATCCTCCGGAGATGGTATGCTCAATGAACAGCTTGGCACCAGGGAAGACATCCTGTATAGCCTTATAGAGAACGAAGCACAGCGAGCGTATATAGACGCGCATGCCGCTATCGTTCGTGATGTCAAGAAACTCAACATCGTTGTTGTGGTACAGTCTTATCTTGAGTCCTTGCGACACGTTATTCAGTCGTGCGGTTATAGGTGGATACTTGAGATTGTGGTCGAACGTGTCTGCTATCTCAAGGAGTGAACAACCCATAGGCACCATTCGTGTCTGGTTGTTGTTTTTACAGCGAATCTTAAGCATGGATTTTTTTGAGGTTAAAGGTTATAGGTTGTAGGTTATAGGTTATAGGTTGTAGGTTATAGGTTGTAGGTTTAAGGTTTAACGGTTAAGGTTTAAGGGGTTTTAGGGCTAATGGTTTGAGGTTTAACGGGGGGCTATTCAGGGTGTTTCCTTTAACACAGAGGCACTGAGAGCACGGAGTTCACGGAGATTCTTGAGGTCCATTCGGGGCGTATCAACTAATAACTGATAACTCATAACTCATAACTAATCAATACGACGCAGTGCAAGGGATGCCTAAGGCAATAACTCGGTCGCGGATGCTGTCAAGGGTTTCGGGCGTCGCCTTCTCCAATTCCTTGAACGGAGTCTCACGATCTACGGTGTATATCATGACCTGTTGCGGCGCAATCAGCTGCAACGCCTCAAGCCAAGGCTGCACATACTCCTCGCCGATGTTCTCGTATGCCTTGTTTATCGACGACGTCATGAACATCGTCTGTACGATACAGTGACCGTCATACGCCTTCATCCATTCCACTACCTCGCTTGCCTTGTACGACGATTGGGTAGGGCGGTCAACGAGACGGATATAGTCATCGTCGATGGTGTCCAGCTTCAGGATGTTGTTATCGACCAGCATCAGAGCCTCGCGAACATCCGGACGGCCGCAGAACGTGGCGTTGCTGAGCACCGACACCTTAGCCTTGGGGCAGTAACGGTCGCGCAGACGCACCGTGTCCCGGATGATGTTGAGGAAGTCAGGGTGGCCTGTCGGCTCGCCATTGCCGGCGAATGTAAGCACGTCTGGTATCTCGTTGTTGCTAACCATCTGCTTGAGCTTCTGCTCTAATGCGTCTGCCACCGCCTCGCGTGACGGACGTTTGCTCTTAGGGCGGTTGTCATCGTTCAGACCGCACTCACAGTATATGCAGTCGAACGAGCACACCTTGCCGTCGCCAGGCTGCAGGTTTATGCCGAGAGAGATGCCGAGACGGCGGGAGTGTACTGGCCCAAAGATGGGCGAAGGGTATATAATCATAGTCTGTTTCCTATTTGTTTATGATGTGATTTCTATTGATTCATCGTGTGAAACGTAGCGTTTTATCTTGTAATTACTCAGTCTTTACGTTGTAATTACTGAGTCTTTACAGTGTAATTACTCAGTCTTTACAGTGTAATTACTGAGTCTTTACTGCATGAAAAGCTGCGAATTACCCGACGAAACGTTATGATTCGTATGTTGAAAGGTTGTGATTTTATTGGTTTCCAGTAAGCGTATGTAATCGTAATGACTCAGGTCCACTGCTCTTTTTTAACACAGAGGCACAAAGAACACAGAGAACCCGGAGTCTTTTTGAGGGCTTTTCCAGGTTACCAGTATATCTATTTGCGTCATCGATAGCATAGATACCGATTGCGGAATGTGCTATTCCTCCTTCTCTTTGCTGGTGTTTGCACGCTTCAGGAGATACTCTGCTGTCAGTATCTTGTTGCGCAACAGCGGCATGAGGGTAGGGTTGTCCTTCAGGAATTTCTCCACTTCGCTGTACGCCGCGTTGCTGCGATGACCGCTGAGAAGTTGCATACACCAGTCTGCTGGGAAGAAGATGTCGCCCGTCTGCTGTATCTCCGGCAGCATTTCGAGTGCCGGACGAATGTAGCGCACTGCCTCTTTCTGGCGCAAAGGGTGGTTAAGATAGTAGAGAACGGATAGCGTCCATGGTTCGATGCGACGATTCTCTGGGTCAGATAACGACTTGAACAGCTCGTGACGGGCAGACGCTGATGGGTTTACTGCACGCGAAACGAAGTCGAATTGCTGCAGGCGGTCAGGGTTCTTTATTCTCGCACGCTGCTTCGCGAGTATCTCCTTTGCCTGATTTGGCTTGCGTATTGCCAGTTCGTAGGCAAGTGCTGTGTAGTCGTTTTCAGAGAAAGGCTCGTCGTGTTTGCTCCAGAGGGCGTAGTGCTTGTCTATGACTACCGGTGTGCGCATTACCGAACGTAGCAGTCGGAATATCTCAGTGCGGCAGGCACGCACACTGTGATGCTGCGCCAGAACGAGCAGTTCTTTCTCGTAAGTCTCGATGTGCTGCTTGTTCTTGATAGCCATCATCGGCTCGCGGAGATAGCTGGCGAGTGTCGCAGCAGTGAGAAAGTTCTTCTCTTCCGTAAGGTTGTCGATGAGGAATTCTATCCACGTGTTGTCGTCAATGTTCCTGTTCAGATAGTTTTCCTCCAATGTCATGAGCATCGCCTGGCGTGCCGTGCTGCTCTTTTCCTTAGGCCAGTAGTCCATGAGGCTGTCCGCCTGCTCGGCAGTAAGCTCTGTGTAGCCGTAGCGTTCGCCCATGCGATTGTCGAGACAGGTGCTCGCCGTGTAGTGCGGAAACTGTGCCTTATCAACCCACTTGTTGCTGAACGACTTCAGATTGGCACTTGTCTCGGCATCGAGTATGTGTATCAGATCGTCCCAACTGGCGTTGCCGTAGAGGTATTTCTTCACGTATTTCTGTATGCCCCGACGGAAAGCAGGCACGCCCATCTTCTTAACCATCTCGCGAAGCATTACGGGAGCCTTGTTGTAGATGATGTTGTTGTAGATGAGACCGGCGTTCTTCATGTTGTCAAGAGGCTGGCGTATGGATGTGCGTCCGTCTGTACGGTCCTGCGAAATGGCAGCGGCGGTGTAGGTCTTCAGCCAGTTCAGGTCGTGGTTTATCTCTGGATACTGCGGCGCAGTAATCTCTGCAGCGAAGTAGTTTGCAAAGACTTCCTTCACCCATACATCATTGAACCACTCCATTGTTACGGCATCGCCAAACCACATGTGCGATGTTTCGTGGGCGATAAGCTCCGTGCGGCGCAGCTTTTCGTCAGGGGTAGGGTTGTCATGGAGGAACAGTGTGTTGTCGTTATAGAACGTTGCGCCGGTGTGTTCCATGCCACCGAACTGGAAACCAGGCAGTATGACGAGGTCGTATTTCTGGAAAGGATAAGCCACACCGGTAAATTCCTCCTGCCATTTCAGTGAGAACATTACCTGCTTGAAGATGTCGTTGAGCTGCGCAATGCGCTTAGGATCGGTCTCGCGGTGATACGCTCCGATGGTCATTCCGCCTTCTGTGTATGACGCACGCTTAAATTCGCCTGCGGCAAAGGCAAAGAGATAGGTGCTGAGAGGCTCTGTCATGGCAAACGAACAAGTGCGCATGCCCTTGGGATTCTTCTTGAATGTCTTCCCCGTTTCCTTTCCGTTAGACACGGCAACCCACTTCTCCGGAATGGTAAGCGTAAGGGAGAACATGGCTTTCATGTCAGGTTGGTCGAAGCAAGGGAACACGGTGCGGGCACGATCGGGCACAAACAGCGTGTACATATAGCCATCGCGGCGATTGAGTGACTGGTTTCCTGCCGTGAAACTAATCTCAATCGTGTTGTTACCCTTCTTTGTTGCCTCCCTTGGTATGACGATATGCTCGTTCCAGAAGGCAAAGTCGCACTTCTTTCCGTTGGCCTTGATGCTATGAATCTTGTCGCGCGACTCGCGGAAGTCAATGATGATGTCATCCTTTTTCTTCAGCGTGAAAAGGATGTTCTCATTGCCCTGGACGGCAGAATGCTTGTCTTCGGGTATCGTGAACCATAGTTCGTAACGTAAGTCAGATATTGTGTGTTTTCTGTCCTGTGCCAATTCGATGGACACACCTTCCTCAAGAAGTTTGTCTTCAGGACTATTATAAGCGAAGCATACCGTCTGTTGGCATGCCAAAAAAAGAATGAAAAGGTAGATTAATCGTTTCATGTTGCAAAGATACAAAAACTTTTTTACACTACCAAACTGGTTTGTAAGGTTTAACGTGTTTTTATAAATGGTTAGGGGTTAGAGGTTAGTGGTCCATTGTTTCAGCCGCATGTAACCGTGAAATAGTTAATTTCTTTATGCAAACCAGCAAAAAACAGTTATAGGAACTTGCTGATTATAAAAATAATTCGTATCTTTGCAACCGAATACAGCGTATTTACGATAAACAAAAGATGATTACCTTGACCACCAAGAGGAACTGATATGAATATCGAGAATATTGATAATAAAATAAACGACATACTATATGGAAAAAGAGACCTTCCTCAATTTAATCAACCAGAGCATGCAGGAGTCTGCTCAGCTGGTCCGCTCCTCGTTGGGGCGCTCATCGTATGCAATATCACGAGAGAAAGCATTAGCGCAAGTGGCAATGCTGCAGACTGCAAAGGAGCAAGCCCAAGCAACTGGCAGATAGACGAGACACAAGAAAAGGCAGTACAACAATGGGCAGAAAGCAAAGGTGTATGGATTCCGGAAGCTGAACAATGGCTTGTTGAAAACTATGGTGCAATGATGGCTCAAGGAGCCGAAGCCAAGGTGTTTGGACGTAACGGAGACAGTCAAGTCATAAAAGCCCGTACTTCCATCTATGCCACTCTTGAACGTGCACTTGAAGCCATAGCTCTCCACAATGCTCTCTTTCCGGAAACAATTATGCGAGTGGTAGGCTTCACTCGTGATGCAGATGGACTATTCAGAGTCCTACTCACCCAACCATACATAGAATGTTTGCGTCTTGCTACCAAACAGGAAATTGACAATATGGTTGCAGCGAAAGGATTCTCAGACAATGGTGATGGCAATGGTGTCAACTACATATCCGACCGCTTGCACCTCGAAGATATGCATCCAGCAAATGTCTTTGTTGAGCCGCTCACAGGACAGCCAATCTGCATCGATTGCATTGTGAAGTTCAGAAGAACTCTTTAATATAAAAGAACAAAAACAAGTAACAACGAAAATAAACGTATAAACACCCATTCACCTCAAATGCCTCAAACTATTACCACATACACTATGCCGTTATGCGCTTCATGGAGCGTAGAGACGTTGTGTGTTTATATGAGATTTAGGGGGGGGTAAGAGGTTTATTATCAAATACTTATAAATCTATGCGC
>JAZUKC010000002.1:0-9482 GCA_045643065.1 Prevotella sp. | reverse complement strand
ACAGACGCGCGAACTGGCTGCGGCATACACGGTGCTGGCAAACCTGAAGCGTAGAAACATGCAAGGACTTAATCCTGAGGATTGATTATGGAATGGACACAAGAGCTATTGGATATCATCTCTGACCCTATATTTGATGATGTACGTCTGAAACCTCAGCCTGTAACGTCTGACGACCGCATCAAACAGAAGGTTGCTGAGTTGCAGGCATGGATAGATGCCAACGGTAGGGAACCACAACCGAATGGTAACATAAAAGAGAAGATGATGAACCGACGAATGGTAACACTTAAGGAACAAGGACTATGGACATAAATAAGAACATATTGGACGTGCTGAACGACCCGCTTTTTGATGACGTTGCTGATGCAAAGGGATTGTTTGACATACCTACGGACATGCGCCGTGTGATTGAGGCAAAACGTATTCAGCCTGACCACTATGCACAGCGAAAGGTGTGCGAGGACTTTGGACTATATGCGCAGCTGTTTAAAAAGGTGCATCGCGAACTGAAGCAGGGACGACGCTCGCTGATGAAGATATCGAAGACGGAGAGTCTGGAGTCTGGACGATACTACTTCGTTGATGGGCAGATGCTTCTGCTTGAAACCGTAGGCGAGATGAGTCGTGCGGCGAACAAGATGATGGATGCCCGCACGCGCTGTATTTATGAGAATGGCACGGAGTCTGACATCCTGCTGCAGACATTGCGAAAGAATGTAATGACCTCTGGTTTCGCAGTTACGGAACTGGCAGAGGGAGAGAATGGTTTCTTCTCTGCAAATGACATAACAAACGAGGATAAAGTGAGTGGTTACCTGTATGTGTTGAAATCTCTATCTGACAATCCTGTCATCGCTAATCAGAAGGATCTCTACAAGATTGGCTTTACTATCAACACCGTTGAGGAGCGTATTGCCAATGCTGCCAATGAGCCAACATACCTGATGGCTCCGGTACAGATTGTAGAGACGTTCAAGATTGTAAACATGAACTCTCAGAAATTTGAGGCACTGGTGCATCAGGTGTTTGATGCCGTGAACTATCATGTGCAGATAACTGACAACAAAGGAGATGTGCATACCCCTACAGAGTGGTATGTGGTTCCACTAGAGATAATAGAGATTGTCGTGGAGAAGATTCTGGATGGCACAATCCTGAGCTATACATACAACGCCGAGCAGCAATGTCTGGAGAAGCGCATCATTAAGAAGGAGTCTCACTTTGACACAACCGGCATGAAGGTGCTTTCACTTAACATAAAGAAAGTGTTCTTCGATATGATAATCTCTGGCGACAAGGATGTGGAGTATCGCGAGATAAAGCAGACAACGCTGAACAAATACACATACATTGACGCCGCCGATGGCAAGCGTTATCTCCGCCGTTATGATGCCTTGCATCTCTACGTCGGTTATCATAAGGATCGCGAGCATGCCATCGTTGAGGTGAAGGACATCAGGTACAGCAAAGAAGACAATGCTATAATGTATCATCTCGGCACTATATTGGAGCACATACATTAAGCCCGAGAGTTTACCCCGGAGGGGATAACAACCAAAAAGAGCAACCACTAAATAGTGATTGCTCCTGGGTTGGGGTATCCGGACTCGAACCAGAAAAGGCAGGACCAGAATCTGCAGTGTTACCATTACACCATACCCCAATTTCATGATATCAACGATGACACCAGCAATGTTTCTCAATTGCGAGTGCAAAGGTACTGACTTTTTCTGAAACCACCAAATATTTTACTGTTTTTTTTTCAAAAAAGTAAGTTTTTGCCCATAAAAGGTAAGAAAACAAACCATTATTACATAAAAAAACACAAAAAAACCTTTGTTGTTGTGCTCAATTCAGATAAAAGGTGTAACTTTGCAGAGTTTCAATGTAAATTATAATAAAATAAGGTAGAAAAAAACTTATGACACAGGAAATTCAGAAATTAGTAGATAAGGTAGTTGACGCAATTCAGGACAAGAAAGGCCGCGACATAACCATCATTGACCTTAGCGACATCGATGGATGCATAACAAAGACATTCGTTATCTGCGAAGGTGGTTCACCAAGTCAGATACAGGCCATCTGCGACTCAGTAGAGGAAAAGATGAGAGTAGATCTCGACGAGCGTCCTACAAAGATAGCAGGTCTTGAGAACTGCGTATGGGTAGCAATGGACTACGTTGACGTCATGGTCCACATCTTCGTGCCAGACGCTCGCGACCATTATGACCTTGAGCATCTCTGGGCAGATGCTCCAACAACAGAAGTTCCTAATCTGGACTAAAGAAAGTTGCCCTCTCCCACCCTCTCCGAGGTGAGGAGAGCAATGCAATAATAACTTGTTATAAAGAAGAACAATGGCACAATCACCATCAGGAGGCATCGGACCTGGAAACAGGCCACAGGATCCGAAGATGCCGAAATTCAATATGAACTGGCTCTATACGATTATCATTGTCGTGTTAGCCTATCTCTTCTTCTCCGGCGGTGGCACTGTTGGTCAGCAGGCATCAGCGGAGGCGTCTTACAGCGACTTCAAGCAGTTCGTAAGTCATGGATATGCATCCAAGATTGTCGTCAACAGGAAGGAGTCACAGCTGAAGATGTACGTCAAACCAGAGAATGTTCGTCAGGTGTTCCATACCAGTGCGAAGCAGATGGGGCCAAACGCTTACGTCGTGGTCAACTTTGGTTCTGTCGATCAAGTAGAGACATTCCTCAACGAACAGGTGCAGGCAAAGCACTTCAACGGAGCACTCGACTATGAAATAACCTCCGGAGGACTCTGGGAACTGATACTATCCATGGGACCAACGCTGCTGTTCATCGCTGTCTGGATATTCATCATCCGCAGAATGAGTGGCGGAGTGGGTGGTGGCGGTGGTGCCAGCATCTTCAGCGTAGGCAAGAGCAAGGCCACAGAATACGGCAAAGACAACCCACATGACGTTACATTCAAGGACGTAGCAGGACAGGAAGGAGCCAAGCAGGAGGTTCAGGAAATCGTTGAATTCCTGAAGAATCCAGGCAAATACACCGAACTTGGTGGTAAGAGTGCAAAGGGAGCATTGCTCGTTGGACCTCCAGGAACAGGTAAAACCCTTCTTGCCAAGGCTGTTGCCGGTGAGGCAAACGTACCATTCTTCTCTATGTCAGGTTCTGACTTCGTAGAGATGTTCGTAGGTGTGGGTGCTTCGCGTGTCCGCGACCTCTTCACAAAGGCTAAGGCAAAGGCACCAAGCATCATCTTCATCGATGAGATTGATGCCGTAGGACGTGCACGTAGCAACAACCCAGGCATGGGCGGTAATGACGAGCGCGAGAACACTCTCAATGCCCTTCTGACAGAGATGGACGGCTTCGGCACCAACTCTGGCGTCATAATCCTTGCAGCAACCAACCGCGTAGATATGCTCGACAAGGCACTGCTTCGTGCTGGACGCTTCGACCGCGAGATACATGTAGAACTGCCAGACCTCAACGAGCGTAAGCAGATATTCGGCGTTCACCTTAAGCCTATCAAGGTTGATGAAAGCCTTGACGTAGAACTCCTTGCACGACAGACACCGGGATTCTCTGGTGCCGATATTGCCAACGTCTGCAACGAGGCAGCCCTCATCGCTGCACGAGCAGACAAAAAGACTGTCTGCCAGCAGGATTTCCTTGCTGCCGTTGACCGTATCGTCGGTGGTCTTGAGAAGAAAACGAAGGTGATGACTGCCGAAGAGAAGAAGGCAATAGCATATCATGAAGCAGGCCATGCTACCATCAGCTGGTTCTGTCAGTATGCCAACCCACTCGTCAAGGTGACCATCGTGCCACGTGGACGTGCATTGGGTGCTGCATGGTATCTGCCTGAGGAGCGTCAGATAACGACAAAGGAAGCTATGCTCGACGAGATATGCTCACTGCTTGGTGGCCGTGCAGCAGAGGAAGTGTTCCTCGGACGCATCTCTACCGGAGCGATGAACGACCTTGAGCGTACCACCAAGGCAGTATATTCAATGGTGGCGTACGCCGGAATGAGTGATGCCCTGCCAAATCTCTGCTACTACAACCAGCAGGACACACCGTTCGTAAAGCCTTATTCTGAGGCTACGGCACAGAAGATAGACTCAGAAGTCCAGCTTATGATAGGCCAACAGTATGCGCGTGCCAAGGCCCTTCTTGCCGAGCATGCCGAAGGTCACAACCAACTGGCGCAGCTGCTCATCGACCGCGAGGTAATCTTTGCAGAGGATGTAGAGCGCATATTCGGCAAGCGTCAGTGGGCAAGCCGTTCAGAAGAGATATTGAACTAACCCCTATCAAGCCTCCCCACAACGGGGAGGCTTTACCGCATAAGACAATCATTATATAAACAAATCTGCACACCTACTTAATTTATGAAAAACTTCATTGTAAGAACCATCACGAGCATATTCTTTGTTGCGACCATCGTAACGAGTTTCCTTGATGCCTTTGCCATGGTATTCCTCTTTACTCTTATAACGGGAATGACATTATGGGAATACACCGGTCTGGTCAATGACAACGTCCCTGACACCCGAATCAACCGCTTTATCTCCACCGCTGCTGGCGTTTTCCTGTTCCAGGCAATGGCAGGCTATTGCTGCAACATCACGACATCAGTGGTATTCATCCCTTATCTGCTGACCGTTGTCTATCTCTTTGTCAGCGAACTCTATACCGGCAACAAGAACGCCATCAATGACTGGGCATACACAATGCTCGGACAGATGTATGTTGCGCTGCCAATGTCCATGATCAACGTGCTGGCATTCCGCGACATGGAAGGCAACACCATATTCTATTATGTAGCTCCGCTCAGCGTATTCCTGTTCCTTTGGGTGAACGATGCAGGCGCTTACTGCGTGGGTTCGCTTATCGGTAAGAACAAGCTCTTCCCTCGTATCTCCCCAGGAAAGTCATGGGAAGGCAGCATAGGTGGCGGAATTCTTGTGATTGCTGTTGCTGCTCTCGTGGGCTGGATAGAGGCAAACGGATACATGCCTGGCATTGAAGGCGAGGCAACAATGAGCATTCCGGAATGGATGGGCATGGGACTCGTCGTCGTATTCTTCGGCACATGGGGCGACCTTGTTGAGTCTCTCTTCAAGCGTACCATAGGCATCAAGGACAGCGGCAATATCCTTCCAGGACACGGAGGAATGCTCGACCGCTTCGATTCTACTCTTATGGCATTCCCTGCCTGCGTCATATACACTTACATTCTGCAGATGCTCTAACCCAAATGCAGAGAGATAAAAACACTTACCATGCTTTTATTTGGAACAGACATACACATTTGGATAACCATTCTGCTGCTTGTCGGCATGTTCATCACACTGTTTAAGACCAAGATTCCTGCCGATTCTGTCTTCTTAGCAGTAATGGCTCTACTCACCGTCACGGGTTGTCTGACACCAGAAGAAGCCCTTGACGGATTCGATTCCACCACGGTCATCATCGTTGGCACATTGTATATCATCGTTGCTGGCCTTGAACATACGGGCGTTTTGGCATGGAGCGTGAAGCATCTGTTAGGCCAACCACGCAGCTATTGGATTGCCATCGTCCGCCTTATGGTGCCAGTGGCATTCCTAAGTTCTATGCTAACCAACACCACCGTTGTCGCATTGTTCATAAAGGTGGTAAAGATATGGGCAGAAAAGCTTAAGATTGCGCCATCGAAACTGCTCATTCCATTGAGTTATGCAGCAGGTATGGGTGGCGTATGTACATTGATTGGCACAGCGCCAAACCTTATTATCTCTGACTTCTACAAAGAAAGCACAGGCATTCAGCTGGGCATTTTCTCAACGACTCTGCCCGGACTCTTCTGCCTTGCAGTAGGCATTACCACCATCATCATACTGCAGAAACTGCTGCCTACGCGCAAATCGCCAGACGACAAACTCGAAGGCAAGGCAACGGCAACAACAGAACTGAAGGTTCCTGCCCGCAGTCACCTGCCTGGCCAGACATTAGCAGACATCCGTCTTTTAGACGATTGCAAGGAGAGCAAGATGATTGGCATAATCCGTTTTGACGGAGAGGTGGAACAAATATCCGAGAACACCAATCTTGACAGCAGTTTCCTGATGGGTGGCGACACACTTGTGTTCACCGGAAACCGCAAGGAAGTGCTCGGCATTGGCGACAAACACGGTATGGAATACGATTCCATCTATCGCGAAACAGAAGAGGTCATCGGTGTGCGCACACTGATTTCGTCTGTCATCATGATAGCCATGGTGTTAGTTTCGGCACTCGGAATCCTTCCGTTGCTCAACTGTTGCTTCATCGCAGCACTGCTTATGCTGGTCACACGCTGTTGTAACATCGAGCAGGCGAAGAAGGCAATAAACTGGGATGTGCTCATGATCTTTGCGTGTTCCGTAGCCTTTGGCAATGCCATTGAGAACACTGGCATTGCACAGATGATGGCATCAAGCATGTCAGACCTATGTGGTAACAACGCCATCCTTGCCTTAACGATCATCTGTTTCTTTGGAACCTTCCTCACAGAGTTTGTCTCTAACACTGCTTGCGGTGCCATTATGGCTCCTGTTGCGATAAGCATTGCGAACACGATGGGTGTTAATCCGCTTACGTTCTGTATAGGTCTGATGATAAGCGTATCCTCAAGCTTTGCCACTCCGATAGGTTCGCCAACCCATCTCATGGTCTATGTGCCTGGCGGTTACCGCTTCAGCGACTTCTGTCGCATAGGTTTGCCGATGAACTTCATTATCCTCGCAGCCAACGTCTTCATCACGTTGCTGCTTTTCCCACTGTAAAATCAAGTCCGCAGCTATACACATTGTGCCCAGAAAAGGTCAAATCCTTCTCTGGGCACAATCATTTTAAACGTGCGTTTCACTATTTATTCGTAGCAAGGAAGTATGCGGAGGTGTTGCGGAGCATCTCTATGAAGACTTCGACACTATGCTTACGAGACGTGTTGTTGTTGAAGTGAGCATACACCTTGATAGGTTTGCTCAGTTCGTCTATTGGCAGACAGCATAGCGATGGGCGGTTGCTGACGCAGTGTTCGGCAAGAATACTGACGTAAGAGGACTCCTGAAGCAGGTTGAGAATGGCGTTGGCATCGTTGACGAGCGAACAGACATTAAGGTGTCCTGTCTCGGTGTGGATGTAGCTTTCAATAGCGTTACGGTCGCGGATTCCCCTTTCCGGCAGAATCAGTTTGTGGGGTTCCAGATCCTGGAAGGTAAGCACCTGCTTGCGTGCCAGTGGGTGTGTGCCACGCATTACAGCCATGAGCTTATACTCCATCAGAGGTATCGACTCGGCAAACTCATGCGGACTGGTCGGCATCATGGACAGCATCACGTCAATATCCCTATTGCGCAGGCGTTCAAGCAGCTCCGGAAGGTTCTTGTAATGAGCATTAACCCTGACCTTTGGGTATGTCTTCATGAAGTCGAGCATGGTCTCTCGGACGTACGGTTCGAGGGTAAATGTCAGGCCGATGTTAAGTTCGCCGCACATCAATCCCTTCAAGTCGGCAATGCGATCGTAGCAATCGGTCACGCCACGAAGTACCTGACGTGCCAGAGGCAGCAGTTCCTGACCGCTTTCTGTCAGCGTAACGCTATGTGGAAGACGCACGAAGAGTTGCGTGCCGAGTTCGTCTTCGAGCGCCTTAATCTGCTGCGACACAGCGCTTTGCGATATAAACAACTGGCGTGAAGCCTCAGAAAAGCGTCCTGTTTCGGCTATTCCGACGAAGTATTTCAATTGTCTGAGTTCCATAGTTCTTAAAATGTAGTGTTTGCGTTTGTAGTGTTTCGTGTGTGCAAAAATACATCTTTTTCCTGAAACTCAGCAATAACTTCTGTTAATTTCTTCTAATATCTGCTATCGGTAATGCTAATATAGCGGGTAAAATGGATGTGAAAGCTGCCTTGAATAACTGTTTATTGGATGGGGAGCACTCGTTTTTTTTTAACACAGAGGCACAGAGGCCACAGAGGACACGGAGTTTTTGAGGTCCATGCGGAATAAAAACGTACTGCATAGAACTCTAAAATCTCTGTGAACTCTGTGGCCTCTGTGCCTCAGTGTTAAAAAAACGAGGAACCAAAGTAGTTTCCTTGGATGTGGAAATTGCAAACAAATATTACAAAATACCATGCTGTTCAGATTTCTATTCTTGCTTCAATGGCGCTCATTCTTAAGCGTTTGCAACTTCTCCACTATCAGACGGGCGCAGTTGTCGGGAGCCGACGTGTTGCCGAGACGACGACGAACCTCCTTATACTCAGCAAGCATCTGCTCGCGTTTGCTGCCGTTAGGGAGTATCTCCTTGAGCTCATCGTAGATGTTATCGACAGAGAATCGCGCTGCGAAAAGCTCTTTCACGACCTCACTGTCAGCAATAAGATTGACGAGCGAGATGTAATTGCACTTTATTACATGACGGAAACCCCAGCTATAAAGACTCGGCAGGACCGTCTTATAGCACACTACCTGCGGCACATCGAAGCAAGCCGTCTCGAGAGTCGCCGTTCCGCTGGTCACAAGGGCTGCCGTAGCATGGGCGAGAAGCGGATAAGTCAGCGAATGAACGACATGAAGGGAGGTCCGCATTCCGTCCAGAACGTGCTGCAGAACATCATCATACAGAGCAGGTTCAACTGCCGGTGCACCCGCCACAACAAACTGATAGGCAGCGTCTTTGTCCTCATCACGCAGTCGTTGAGCCACCTCGACCATGGCAGGCAGATTGTCCTTGATTTCGTGTTTACGGCTTCCCGCTAACAACGCAATAATAGGCAACTCCGGATTCAGTCCGTTCTCACGGCAGAACTCCTCCTTAGTCTGCGTGTACGAAGCACGGAACGAGCGCACCTCGTCAGCAGTCGGATTGCCCACATAGTGCACCGGATAGTTGTGCTTCTTCTCAAAGAAACCCTTCTCGAAAGGCAAGATGCAGAACATCTCATCCACATCGCGCTTGAAATTGCGTATGCGCCCCTCCTTCCACGCCCATATCTTCGGCGAGATATAGTAGAAGACGGGCGCCCCACCCCATCCGTTCTTGCCGCCACTCTCAGTGACATCGTGCACGTAACGCGCTATGTTAAGGTTGAAACCGGCATAATCCACCGGAATGACAACATCAGGTTGCCATTCAGTTATGTCTTGCTTGCAGAGCGACATGTTGCTGAAGATGGTGCGAAGATGCAGCAACACAGGCAGGAAACCCATGAACGCCGTGTCCTTGTAGTGCCTAACCATCGTGCCACCCACAGCCTTCATCTTGTCACCACCGAAGAAACGGAACTCGGCATGCTCATCATAGCGCTGCAAAGCAGCCATAAGATGCGAAGCATGGAGGTCGCCTGAGGCTTCGCCTACTATAAGATAATATTTCATTTCGGTACGTTTTATGATGTGAAACGCATTGATTCATCATGCGAAAAGCATTGGTTTATGTTGTAATTACT
>JAZUKC010000001.1:0-6389 GCA_045643065.1 Prevotella sp. | reverse complement strand
TTTGAAAAGTAATCAACAGACAATTCCTGACCATTGGAAACAGAAAGATTTCATTAAACAATTTGTTAGTTTTCTCCGCAACCAAAAAGTCAAAGACGAACCATCCGTTGGTTACGAGACAAATGGAATATAAATGACTTATAGTATAACACCCTCTGATTTCAAAAGTTTTAACTTCTTGTCAATCATTTCGCCATCACGCTGTCCATGGAATCCTCCGACACTGCCATTGGAACAGATTACCCTATGGCATGGAACATCTGGAGCAAAGGGATTACGTTTTAGTGCCTGACCGATAGCCTGAGCACTCCGACAGCCGATTCTTTGCCCAAGTTCCTTATACGAGATATTCGCACCACGAGGTACGTCCAGCAAAGCATGATACAACTTGCGCTGAAAGTCCGTGATGCGACTATCCTGTTTTACTATAGTACGTATGTCCTGCAACGTCTTACTGTTTTACGTATTTCTGAGCCAACGCCTTAACCTTCTGCTCTGCATCGGTATTCTTTTATGTATAACTATTAGCAGTTCTTACCCATTTCGTAGGCTTCCTGTAACTTTGCATTGCCCTCAATAGTGCGAGGAGCATCTACACCACCGCAGAAGAGAGAACCTTTGAGTTCGCATTTAGGATAGCAGTCAATCCAGCCAGTAAGACCTGCCTCAGCACGCTTGGGCACCCATTCTTCATCTTCAGCAGCCGTTGAGAGCAGGTAAACCTCACGGAACTTGTAATCCTGTGAGTACATCGGGTTCATACGGTCAATGAGCGTCTTCATCTGTCCACTCATCTCATAATAGTAGATAGGAGTTGCCCAAACCACCACGTCGGCATTGAGAACTTTGTCCATGATAGCTGGCACGTCATCCTTTATGCAGCACTTGTGGGTCGTGCCACAGGTAAGGCAGCCGATGCAGAACTTCATTTCCTTAGCGATGAGAGAAACTTTCTCAACGTCATGACCGGCAGCTGTTGCTCCTTCGATAAACTTATCAGCGAGCATATCGCTGTTTGAGCCTTTGCGAAGGCTTGTTGATATTACGATTACTTTCTTCATTTTCTTACTTGTTTGCCTCGTTATATTGTTCGTCTGTTACGGGTTCTAACCATTCGTTTGATTCAGGAGCACCTACATGAACGTGGCTTGCAAGGTGCTGGAACCATGAATCCTTTGTAGCTCCGTGCCAGTGTTTTGCACCTTCAGGAATGTCAATGATGTCGCCAGTATGGAGTCGGATGGCAGGTTTGCCCCATTCCTGATAGATGCCTTCACCGCTAACGCAAATAAGAATCTGGTGTGCGCCGTGATGGATGTGCCAGTTGTTGCGGCAGCCAGGTTCGAAAGTTACGTTTGCGTAATTTGCTACCGACTTCTCGCCAATGGTGAGGTTCTTGGGTTGGATAGGCGCAAGGTGGCTGTTGCCTGTAAAATACTGAGAGTATGCATCGTTAGGATTGCCTTTTGGCCATGAGCCAGCTTGTGCATCAGCAGAGGCATCGCATTGCGAGAGACCATTGTCAGAAAGGAACTTACATAGTTCATCAACTACTTCCTGACTGTTGCCCATGTTTACGGCTCCTGCCTTGTGTGCTGCAAACTGTGGTGCAACGCCTTTGAGTGCAGAGAGGGCTGCCACGGTAACAATCTCGCGGTCGGCAGCAGAGAGTTGGTCGCCAGCGAAAATATCACCGAAGAGGTGAGCCTTCAGATAATAGTCATTCTGAGGACAGAACTCATAGTTGAATGGACGACCTGAGAGTTTTGTCTGTACTGTTGTTCCGATCGTAAGCGCCTTTTGTGAATCGTCCCAAAGAGCTGGATGTGTCCAGGGCTTGCCTTCTGTCCATTTACCCTGATTTGCTTCAATCACTTTGCTCAATACACCAAGTGCATTCAGCGAACGAGGGAAACCTGTATAAGCATAGAGTTGTGAGAACGCTTCTTTGATTTCATTGATGGTTACACCACCATCAAGAGCTGCTGTAATTGCCGGTTCTAGACGAACGAGATCGCCCTGTGCCTCAAGTGCGGCGATTGTTGCCAAATGCTTTTGATGGTCAGTTAATGACTGAGCAGATATTGTAGTTGCCATAGCTAATAATATTATAATGAGGGATAATATTCGTTTCATTGTTGTTGATCGTGTATAAATCATCATGCTAACTATCGGATAATCTTCAGAACATCCTCCACGATTTGCTCATCCAGCAGACGATTGTCGCTGAGCAACTGCTGTAGGTTGAAGCGGTCGTAGAGATCTTTCTTGATGCCACCTACTAGCACCTTCATGTCGGATGTGCCGTAATAAGAGGCGATGCGCTCACCGAATCCACCATCCTTCGAGCCGTCTTCCAGGGTTACAACTAGCTTATGGTTTGCCTTCAGAGCTTCCAATGTGTCAGCATCTACAGCATTCAGGTAACGAGGATTTATGAGCGTTGCATCGATGCCTTGCTCTGCAAGCAGACGAACCACATTCTCACCCTTCTGGTAGAATGAACCGGCAGCAATGATTGCCACTTCCGAACCTTCATGCATCACCTTGTAGCGAGACTCATAACGATATTCGGTATCAACCGTTTCTGTAGTGTGAATTACACCATTGCTTGGAATGCGGATGGCGATAGGTTTCTTATCCTGAAGGATTGCCCAGCGAAGCATGGCAAAGTACTCCTCACAGTTGGTTGGGGCAAGGTAGATAAGTCCCGGAATGCTGCACAGCATAGGTATGTCGAACAGACAGATGTGGGTGATGTCGTTCATCGTACATGAACCTCCCCAAGCCACATTGATTACAGCAGGATTGGAGTTGATGCAGAGGTCTTGCGCTATCTGGTCGTATGTGCGCTGGATGAAGGTGCTGTAAACCGTCCAGACGGGACGAAGCCCACCCTTTGCCATACCGCTTGCCATGGCGCAAGCCTGTTCCTCGGCAATGCCCATGTCGATGTGCTGTTTGCCAGCCTCCTTGCGCTTGTCAGGAGAAAAACCTGCGGCTGTAGGAGTTCCTGCTGTGACTGCGATGAGCGTAGGATCGTTCTTCATCTCACGGAGCATCCAGTTGCTGTAGAGTTCTTCGTAGCTCTCAGATGCTTTCCATACAGGACGACTTCCGTCTTCTACATTGAATGGCGCACCCCAATGCCAAGCTTCTTTATTATCTATGGCAGGCTTGAAACCATGTCCCTTCTCCGTATGAATGTGAACGACCGTAGGCTTGTCTGTATCTTTTACCGACTGGAACACCTCAATCAGTTTCTCCAAGTCATTGCCTTCTTCCAGATACTTATATTCAAAGCCCCACGCCTTGAACCAGTTGTGCTGGCATGTGCCGTTACTCTCACGCAGGGCACGAAGGTTCTTGTAGATACCACCATGATTCTCTGCGATTGACATCTCGTTGTCGTTCACCACGATGATGATACCTGTACCCAACTCCGAAGCCTCGTCAAGACCCTCGAAAGCCTCACCGCCCGAGAGCGAACCGTCACCGATGATGGCAATGATGTTCTCGCTGGTTCCCTTGATGTCACGAGCCTTCTGCAAGCCTGTAGCCAGACTTACGGATGTGGATGTGTGACCCACCTCAAAGTTGTCATACACAGGACTTTCGGCAGGTGAAGAATATCCGCTGATGGCGTTCATATCATCCACATCGCCCAGAAAACCAGATGCACGACCCGTCAGCACCTTGTGAGGATAGCATTGGTGCGAAACGTCAAACACAAACTTATCCTCTGGCGCATTGAACACATAATGCAGAGCCACCGTTGCCTCTACGAAACCCAGGTTAGGTCCCACATGACCACCATGCTTGCTTACACGGTTCAACACGGCATCACGTGTCTCGTCTGCCACAACTTTCAATGCTTCCAAGTCCAGCTCCTTCAAGTCGGCTGGCGACTGTATCTTTTCTATGTACATTGTATTTTGGGTTAAAATTCGAGTGCAAAGTTACTCACTTTATTTATATTTGGTCATACCCGAATTACGGGAGTTGTAACCAATTTTATGGATTTTAGTCTTTCTGTATCTCTCCGTTGATTCTTTTCTTAACGACAGAAAAGGCATGTTGGAAAAGTGCAGAATCGCGCATTGTGGTCAGCATTTCCTTGAAACGACAGGCAGGGATTACGAATGTCAGTTCATTCTTGGGTACAAGAGGGCGTGCTGATGGATCAAGCATTCCAAGGAAACATCTACTTCCATTGATTCGATTTTCTCTTACAGCAAATGATATGATGGTTGAACATCCTGAACCAAATGGGGTAGATACTGCATCGGCAGCATTGTTGTCATAGAATGCCCATGAGGTAAGTCCTGATAAAATATCTGGGGTGGCGAAGAACAATATCCCTTCAACGTCATCAAGAGTGCTGACTTTGTCAATCCTTACAAAGTTCAGGTATTTCTTATCTGTAAGTACTATTTCAAGTTCATTGACATACTCTTTTACCTGTTCTGGTGTTTGCTTGTAGTGTTCCACCTGACTTACGAATGTAGGGACACGTTCAGGCATTGGTGTAAAGGCTGTGTATAAACCGCCACCACCGCACTTTACGTTCTCTTTGCAGAGCGTCAACGGAATACCTTCACGAACTTTGGAGATTGCTCCTATCATGCATCTTGGCACACTGCCAACCTCTGAAGCTGGTGTATCACTATATCCGAATGCTACTGGCAATGGAGCAGCATCGCCAAAGGCTTCTCTGTATGTTGCAATAAATTCAGTAATATTCATATCGGTTAGCTATTTGTTCTTTTCCAAGGAGTAAGACGTGGGACAATACGAGGAACATTTTTGCAGTACTCTTCGTATTCCTTTCCAAAACGCTTACGCAGTCCTGGTTCTTCTGATAAGATGAAATAGATTATATTTATACAAGCGAATACTGAAGCCCAGATGCATAGGGCTAGTGAATAAAAGATTAGTGACTCTGACAAAAGTATTAACACTACACCTGTAATCATTGGATTTCTAACATATGCATAAGGACCTGAGACTACGAGTTTTTGAGTTGGATCCCATGGTGCGAGTGTACCGTTGCCAACAGTAAGAAAAAGCTTTACCGTTGAAACTACAAGACAAAGCCCAATTATTAGGCAGATAATACCGAGTATTACTGTCCATACCTGAGCATTGCCCAAATGCCAGTTTGTTAGATACAGCAGAAACGATGGCAATACTATAGTCACCATCATTGGCAATGTTATTATTGCCTTTAGCATTTTGAGTTTTAGAGAGTTTCTATTCATACATGCAATTATCTGTATAGACTTATGACTGTACCATGACTACCTTCACCATTATAATCAGCAGCAAGAGGGAATTGACCACACAAAAGGGATATGGCATCATCTTCAAGATGTTCATTGAACTCTAAGACGAAGCCATATTCAGATTGGCATAGTTCCCAAATAGAATAATGATTTGCTTCTACCACTGTAGTGATAGAGTCCTTCATTTGCCATAATTCTGTGTAGTCCTTCATACCTATCTTATAAAATGCATTGGTGTCCATGGCTCACGTTCAGGAGCGTCAGTCGTTTCTATGCCATGCATCTTCTTGAGTGTCCATGCCATATTATTTGCAAGGGTACGCATTGTCTGCATTCCTTCGATGTCGTGTACTGACTGTCCTTCTTCTCGTCCATAGGCAATGTTCCAATATTGTGAGCCGATGGAAAGGAATAAACTTTAAATGAAAAGTAATAATATATTATAGAAAATGAAAAAACAACAAAATATGCAATCAGGTCAGGATTCGAAGAAGCGAAAAGTTCTGAAGAAATCGATAAATATTTCCAAACATTTACTCGACACCTTTGGATAAAATATCAGATATGTTATTTGTGTTGGAAAAACAATCACAAGCCATGCGGGAGTTGACTAAAACAATGGATTCGACTCAATGGAATAGTGATGTTAAATTTGTGCGATAAAGAAAGTGGTTGTAAATCAAATGCTTAAATGAATGTAGACTAAATAAACTAAAAGATATTCGGAAAATTCCTAACGACCTTTAGGAGTTTTCCGTTTTGCTTTAGGGAAACTTCCTTTGGTAATTGATTTTTTCATAGTACTTTTGCCACCAGAAATCAGAGATAGTTCTGATGACAACAGAATAAAGTTTACAGTTATGAAAAAATATATTCTCACTCTCATTGCAATGGCATTCATTTGCACAGGTACAGTTTCAGCACAGCGTTCTGATCGTCATCATGACAGAGGACATGATAGGGTAGAGGTACGTCATAATGACCGCCATCACGATCATCATCACATGGCAGAGGCACGTCATCATCATCATGATGCCCCACATCATCACCATCATGCAGCTCCAGTTCCTCCACGCCATCATCATCACCATCACGCTCCTGTAG